>JBAVCA010000138.1:0-1809 GCA_049586475.1 Nocardioides sp. | reverse complement strand
GCTGGGCGATAGTCCCTGACGTTTCGCACCTCTACTCGACGGATTTCCGTTGGATGGGAGTGCGAAACGTCAGGGACTATCTCTGTTTGTGGACAAAGCATGCGGCGCTCGGGGCTCCAGAGTGCGGACTTTAAGCACATGCCTTTAGGTCCGGGCCTAGAGTCGCCGCATGCTTCTCGATGTCCAGCTCGATGCTCGACCCGATCTCGTCGCCGCTCGCGCTCTTGACCTCTCGAGCACAGGGGTCGCCGGCCTCTTCACCTTCGAGGGGCCGCACGACGTATTCCTGCCGCTCGCGGCGGCCGCGGGGGTCGTGGAGACCGACCTGATGACCAACGTGGCGATCGCGATGCCGCGCAGCCCGATGCACCTGGCCAACGCAGCCTGGGACCTGCAGCTGATGAGCAAGGGGCGCTTCCGGCTGGGTCTGGGCTCGCAGATCCAGCCGCACATCGAGAAGCGGTACGGCGCCACCTGGAGCCCGCCCGCGGCCCGGATGCGTGAGATCGTGCTCGCCGTCAAGGCGATCCTGACGTCCTGGCAGGACGGCACCCGCCTCGACTTCCGTGGCGAGCACACCCGGCACACGCTGATGCCACCCACGTTCGTGCCGGGCCCCAACCCCTACGGTCCTCCGCCGATCCTGCTCGGTGCGCTCGGTCCGCTGATGACCCGGACCGCGGCCGAGGTCGCCGACGGGCTGCTGGTGATGCCGTTCAACACCCGGCGGCACTTCCAGGAGCGCACCCTCGTCGCCGTCGCCGAGGGCCTCGAGCTCGCCGGCCGGGAGTCCACCGCGATCTACCCGCAGGCGATCACCGCGATGGGCCGCACCCCCGAGGAGCAGGCTGCAGCCGATCTGGGGGTCCGGGGGCTGCTCGCGTTCTACGGCTCGACGCCGGCGTACCGCCCGGTGCTGGACGTCGAGGGCTGGGGCGACCTGCAACCCGAGCTGAACGCGCTCTCCAAGACCGGCGACATCGCGGCGATGATGGACCTCGTCTCCGACGAGATGATCGAGACGATCGCGGTACGCGGCACGCCGGAGCAGTGCGCTGCGGAGGCCAAGCGGCGCTTCGGTGACGCCGCCGACCGGGTGTGCTGCTACTTCCCCGGGTACGACGCCCCGCTCGACGCGATCGCCGACCTCGCCGTCGCCCTGCGCGACTGACGCACCCCCGGCCGGCTCAGCCGACGCTCCGTCGAGCGTCCTCGAACCTGATCAACCACGCCGCAAGCCCGCCGCCGATCGCCCCGAACAGATGGCCCTGCCAGGACACGCCGGGCTGGCCGGGCAGCACGCCGAGCAGCAGCGAGCCGTAGAGGAGGAAGAGGACGATGCCGAGCAGGATCTGGCCGATGCGTCGGGTCCAGATCCCGCGCACGATCAGGTAGACGAGCCAACCGAAGATGAGCACCGACGCGCCCAGGTGGATCGAGTTCGGTGGCGCGACCAGCCACACCCCGACACCGCCCACGATCCAGATCACGGCGGTCGCCTGCAGACCGCGGGAGATCCCGGAGAAGAGCACCAGGAACCCGAGCAGCAACACCGGCAGGGTGTTGGCCTCTAGGTGCATCCAGCCCGCGTGGAGCAGGGGCGCGAAGAGCACCCCCCACAACCCGTCGGCCGATCGCGGCTCGACGCCGAGGTTGTCGAGGCGGTTGCTCGCGATCACGTCGACCAGCTCGATCACGTAGAGCAGGACCACGAACGACCCGGTCAGCACGGCCGCGGTGACCCAGGTCGAGGACCTGTCGGTGGCACGCGTACGACTCACGAGACCAGCCCCCCCGTCAGGTCCGCGG
>JBAVCA010000137.1:0-2060 GCA_049586475.1 Nocardioides sp. | reverse complement strand
CACCGGGCAGGTCAACGCCCTCAAGTCGCGCGCTGCCGCTGCCGACGACGAGATCGGCCGACTCACCCTGGCCCGCGAAGAGGCCGCCGCCCGCGCCGAACGCGCTCAACGGGACTTCACCTCGCTGGAGACCAAGGTCGCCGGACTCGACGCGGGGGAGGAAGGCCTGGACGCTGAGCACGAGAAGGCCAGCGCTGCCCTCAGCGAGATCGAGGAGCGTCTGGCCGTCGTCCGCGAGCAGGCGACCCAGGCCGACCGCGACCGCTCCACGCTCGTAGCGCGCAAGGACGCCTTGGAGATGGGCCTCAACCGCAAGGACGGTGCCGGCGCACTGCTGGCCGACAGCGACGCCGTTCCGGGACTGCTCGGCTCCGTCGCGGCGCTCGTCACCGTCACCGCCGGCTACGAGGCAGCCGTCGCAGGTGCCCTCGGTGCTGCTGCGGACGCCGTGGCAGTGGCCGACGCCGACGCCGCAGTCGCGGCTCTGTCGCACCTGCGAGCCGGCGATCTCGGTCGGGCGGGGCTGGTGCTCGGAGGAGTCTCGACACCCGCGCGCGACTGGCCGGCGCTGCCCTCCACCGCGACGTACGCGGCTGACGTCGTCGAGTGCCCCGAGGCGCTGCGCGGCGCCATCATCCGCGTTCTGGCCCGGATCGCCGTGGTCGAGGATCTCGGATCGGCTCGCGCCCTGGTGGCCGACCTACCCGACGTCGTGGCCGTGACCCGCGAGGGAGACCTCCTCGGCACTCACGTCGCCGGGGGTGGCTCGAGCGCTCGGCAGAGCTTGATCGAGATCCAGAGCGCCGTGGACGACGCCGCGGCCCAGCTCAGCGACGTCGTCGCGGCAGGTGAGCGGCTCGGATTCGAGCAGTCGGCGCTGGAGCGCGAGCGGCTGGAAGCCGAGAAGCGGGTGGATGTCGCGCTGGCCCGACTGCACGAGTCCGATGCGACCCTGGCCGCAGTGGCCGAGGAGCTAGGTCAGCACGGCTCGCAGTCGCGCGCCGCGAAGGGTGAGGCCGAGCGTCTCGCTCAGGCGATCGTGAAGGCCCAGGCCGCACGCGAAGCCGACCTCGCCGGCCTGGTCGACCTCGAGCAGCGCTTGCTAAGTGCCGAGGACGCCCCGGACGAGGAGCCCGACACCACCGAACGCACCCGGCTCCTCGAGGCTGCCAGGGTTGCCCGGCAAGCGGAGATGGATGCGCGTCTGGCTCTGCGCACCGGCGAGGAGCGGGCCCGGGCCCTGCACGGACGCGTCGACGCGCTCCTGCGCCAGGCCCAGGCCGAGCGGGAGACCCGGGCCCGGGCTACCCAGCGCCGCGAACGGCTGCTGCGTGAGGGCCGTGCTGCCGAGGCGGTCGCGGTGGCGTCGGCCTACGCCTTGGCACGGATCGAGGTGTCGATCTACGAAGCGACCCAAGCCCGGCTCCGCGTCGAGCAGGCCCGCAGCGGGCGCGAGCGCGAGCTGCTCGAGGTGCGTGCCGAGCTCCGTGAGCTGGGCAAGGAGCACGACGAGCTGGTCAACTCCGTGCACCGCGACGAGATGGCCCGTACCCAGCAGCGCATGCGCATCGAGGCGCTCGAGGAGCGGGCGCTCGAGGAGCTCGGCCTCGACCTCGAGGCTCTGGTCGCGGACTTCGGACCCGACCAGCTGGTGCCGCCCTCGCTGGTCCCTCCCGACGACCCGGACTCGAGTGCACCGACCCAGGCCGCCGCTGACGCCGGCGACGACGAGCCGGGGCAAGCACCCCCGGTGCCCTACGTGCGCGAGGAGCAGGTCAAGCGCCTCAAGCAGGCCGAGCGGCAGCTCACCTTGCTCGGCAAGGTCAACCCCCTGGCCCTCGAGGAGTACTCGGCGATGGAGGAGCGGCACAAGTTCCTCACCGAGCAGCTCGAGGACCTCAAGAGCACTCGCAAGGACCTCCTGGACATCGTGCGCGAGGTCGACATCCGCGTCGAGCAGGTCTTCACCGAGGCGTACGCCGACGTGGAGCGGGCCTTCGACTCGACGTTCTCCCGGCTCTTCCCCGGTGGCGAGGGTCGTCTGGTCCTGACCGACCCCG
>JBAVCA010000136.1:0-3968 GCA_049586475.1 Nocardioides sp. | reverse complement strand
ACTCCCGCGCCACTCGACCGCTGCTGGCCACCCACCTGCGCCACACGGCGCTCGCGGCACGGCTGTGCCGCTCCGGATCAGTGCTCGACGTCGGCCTGAGAGCCTCGCGGCAACAACAGGAGGTCTTCGACGACCTCGTCGAGCTGGGCCTGGCCCGCGGCCGGATCACCACCCGGATGGTGCGCGGCCTCGCCGCAGCCGGCACACGCGAGCTCGCCGACCGCACGATCCCTCGCTGGGGCAGCTTCCGGCAGACCCGGCGCACGGCTCCCCAGCCCGACCCGACCACACTGTTCAGCCCGTCGACCCAGGAGACATGACATGCACGTGCTCAGCGTTCGCGGAGCCCTGCCCGGACACCGCTCGACCCAGGCCGAGATCACCGCGTCGTTCACCGAGACGATACTGCACGGCAAGGTCGACCAACGGGTCGTCGAGCGTTTCCACCGCAACGCGGGCGTCGAGACCCGCTACACCGCGTTGCCGCTGGCCGACTATGGGCAGGTCGAGGACTTCGGGGAGTCCAACGACGCGTTCATCAGAGTCGGCACCGAGCTGGGTGCTCGCGCGGTCGTCGACGCGCTGAAGGCCGCAGGCCTGGCTCCGACCGACGTCGACCTCATCATCAGCGCCACGGTCACCGGCCTGGCCGTGCCGTCCCTCGAGGCCAGGGTCGCGGGGCTCATCGGACTGCGCCCCGACGTCAAGCGGATGCCCCTGGTCGGACTGGGCTGCGTCGCCGGAGCAGCCGGCGTGGCCCGACTGCACGACTACCTGGTGGGGCACCCCGACGAGGTCGCGGTGCTGATGTCGGTCGAGCTGTGCTCGCTGACCCTCCAGCGCGACGACGTGTCGGTCGCCAACCTGGTGGGTAGCGGTCTCTTCGGCGATGGCGCCGCCGCGGTCGTGGCGGCGGGATCGCGGCGTGCGGCAACGCTGGCGCCGGCTGAGGGCGACGTCCGGCTCGAGGTGCTGGCCAGTCGCAGCCACCTCTACCCCGACTCCGAGCGCACCATGGGCTGGGACGTCGGTGCCGGTGGACTCAAGATCGTGCTCGACGCCGCGGTGCCCGACCTGGTGCGTCAGTACGTGGGGGACGACGTCGACGGTTTCGTGGCCGACCACGGGCTGGCTCGCGACGACATCGAGTTCTATGTCGCCCACCCCGGTGGCCCCAAGGTCCTGGAGGCGATGCAGGAGACCCTCGGCGTCGAGCGCGAGGCGCTGCAGGTGACCTGGGACTCCCTCGCCAAGATCGGCAACCTGTCCTCGGCCTCGGTGCTCCACGTGCTGGCCGACACCCTGGCAGACCGGCCGCCGCGACCTGGCTCCTACGGACTGATGCTGGCGATGGGTCCCGGGTTCTGCTCCGAGCTCGTGCTGGTCCGTGCGGTGGCCCCCGCGTGAGCAGCGAGGTGCTCTTCACCCTCCTGATCGCCGCGGTCGGGATCGAGCGGCTCGCCGAGCTCGTGGTCTCGAAGCGCAACGCCACCTGGGCCGCGCAACGAGGTGGGATCGAGACCGGCGCCGGCCACTACCCCTTCATGGTGGTGCTGCACACCGGCTTCCTCGTCGGGGCGCTGGTCGAGGTCTGGGTACGCCGCCCCGACGTCGCACCGCTGCTGGCTTGGTCGATGCTCGTGCTGGCCGTGGCCAGCCAGGCGCTGCGCTGGTGGTGCATCCGCACCCTGGGGCCCCGGTGGAACACGCGCGTCATCGTCGTCCCCGGCCTGCCGCTGGTCGCCGGCGGCCCCTACCGCTACTTCCGCCACCCGAACTACGTTGCGGTCGTCCTCGAGGGCATCGCCCTGCCGCTGGTCGGCGGTGCCTGGATCACCGCCCTCGTCTTCACCGTGCTCAACGCCGCCCTGCTGCGCGTGCGGATCACCACGGAGGAGCGCGCGCTCGACGCGGCGCCGCCGGCACCGCAGCAGTCCCCGCAGTCCCCGCAGGATGCTCGGTGACCAGCCCACGGTGGCGCGTGCGGTGGCGAAGGTGAAAACGCCGGCCATCGACCTCCTGGTCGTGGGCGGCGGCCCGGCCGGTCTGGCAACCGCCCTCCACGCCCACCGGGCGGGCCTGGAGGTGCGCATCTGGGAGTCGCGGGCCGGCACCGTCGACAAGGCCTGCGGCGAGGGGCTGATGCCCGGCGCTGTCGCAGCGCTTGCCGAGCTGGGCGTCCACCCGATGGGCCACCCGCTGCTGGGGATCCACTACCTGGGCTCGGGGCGCGAGGCCCGTGCCGACTTCCGCGCCGGTCCCGGACTCGGAGTGCGCCGTACGACGTTGCACGACGCTCTGGCCGAAGCGGTTGCCGCGACCGGGATCGTGGTGGAGCACCGTCGGGCAACCGAGCTGCTCCAGCACGAGCACGAGGTGGTGGTCGACGACCTGCGCGCGCGCTACGTCGTGGCCGCCGACGGGTTGCACTCACCGCTGCGTCGGCAGCTTGGCCTCGACGTCCGACCGCTCGGTTCTCAGCGACAGCACGGCCGTGCTCGCCACGGGTTGCGGCGTCACTTCGCTCTCGCTCCTTGGTCCTCGCACGTGGAGGTGCACTGGGGCCGTCACGCCGAGGCCTACGTCACCCCGGTCGCCGACGACCTGGTGGGCGTCGCGGTGCTGTCCGCGAGAACAGCGACCTACGACGAGCACCTGGCGGACTTCCCGGCCCTGCGCGCCCGTCTCGAGGGAACCGAAGCCGTCGACTCGGTGCGTGGAGCCGGCCCGCTGCGTCAAGGTGCACGACGTCGAAGCGCCGGTCGGGTCCTGCTGGTCGGCGATGCAGCCGGGTATGTCGATGCTCTCACCGGCGAGGGCGTCGCCCTGGCGCTCGCGCAGGCCGGGGCCGCCGTCGAAGCCGTCGTGCGGGGCGACCCCGAGCACTACGAGCGGGCTTGGGTGTCCCTGACCCGTCGCTACCGCTGGCTGACGGCGGGTCTGCTCCTGGCCACGCGCCCGGCGCCCCTTCGGCGAGCGCTGGTACCGGCGGCGAGATTGCTGCCGCCGGTCTTCGACCTGGCGGTCAACGCGCTCGCGCGCCCGGTCGAGACAACGCCGAACCGCCGGCGGCACGCCAGCCCCACCAGGGACTGACGCCCTCCAGTCGCCGGCGGGGCTGAGGTCAGCCCGGGCCCGCGCTCGGGCGTCAGGCGGCTCCGCGCGCGGGATAATCCTTCTCCTGGACGAACTTCAACCCGGCGATCAGGTCGTCGAGGGGCGGTCGTCCGAACGGCATCGATGCAACGCTGCTCCAGAACAAGGTGCCGTCGGCGTCGAGCACGAACATGCCGGGCTCGTTGAACCGGTCCGGCTCCCCGTCGTTGATGGCAGTCGAGACGAAGAGCCCCCACGTGCGGGCGTCCTCCTCGCTCAGGCCGTGCGCGACGGCGAGGTCACTGAGCTTCCACTTCTCGACGAGGGTTTCGCTGCGTTCCTCGGTCTCCATGCTGACGGCGAGGACGCGACCGATCCCAGCCTCGCGCAGCTCGTCGGCGCGCTTCTCCAGCTCGCCGAGCTGCTTGCGGCATGCCGGACAGTGCAGTCCCCGGAAGAAGATGACCAGGGAGAAGCGACCGTCAGCGCCCGTGCCAAGGCCCAGGTCATCAGTGGTTCCACCGCCGGTGAGCGGCAGGTCGAGTCGGGGGGCTTGGGCAGTCGGGGTGAGCGTCATGGTGGTGACAACACCCTTCGCCGCTGGACTAGTCCCGTGCCTTCCTGCTCGTTGGCCGGCTCTTCCATCAACCCATCAAGTCGGCGTCGCCGATGCGGGGGCTCCGGGTGGCCGCCTTAGGCTCGTCGTATGACTGATCAGACGATGGCGGGCCGCACGGTCCTGGTGACCGGAGCAAGCGACGGAATCGGAGCCGAGACCGCCAAGGTGCTGGCCGCCCGCGGAGCGAAAGTGCACGTGACCGGACGGTCAGCTGACAAGCTGCGGCCGATCGCCGAGGCGGTCGGCACCGAGC
>JBAVCA010000135.1:0-3134 GCA_049586475.1 Nocardioides sp. | reverse complement strand
CGTCTACGACGACCACGGGGCCGCCGTGCCCAGTGGATTCAGCGTCGACAACATCGCGCGGCTGGCTCCCACCCAAGGCGTCTTCACCTATGACGAACCGGCAGCGCGGGGCAACGGCGCTGACGTCTTCGTCGCCGCCGTCGGGGTCGACGACAAGTCGTCGTACTGGCGCGTCGACTGGAACACCCTGGCCGACCCGAGCGTGCCGCTGGCCGTGTGGGGTCTCGACACCGACAGCTCGACCCGGACCGGCACCGCCACCTGGCCGAGTGGGGCCGGGGTCTCCTCCCCGGGCCTCGACGCCGCGTTGATCGTCTCGAGCAAGGGCGCGTGGGTCCAGGACCTGACCACCAAGCGCATCCGCAACATCAGCGGACGACTCACCGTGGATCGCCGAGCCCGATCCTTCGTGGTCGAGGTCCCCCGTCGGGTGCTGCCGGTGAGCGGGAAGTGGCAGGTGCGACTGGTGACCGGGCTGGCCGGACCGCGCGGCCGCGCCTTCATCCCCGCCTCCATCTCCGGGCTGAGCGCCGACGCCTTCCCCCGCGTCTACAACGTCGGGTTCCGCAGCAACAGCCAAGAGCCGTCGATCTACACCAGCGGCAACACCTCCGCGCTCGTCGCCGCCTTCCAGGCCACCGCGGCCGGCACCCCGCCGTTCGACCAGCTCGGCGTCGACGGCCAGGCCCGCTTCGTGACCGGCAACTTCTGGTCCGAGGACCACCAGGCCGACGCCCTCTACGCCGGAAACGTCGCTGCCTTCCGGCGGACGATCAAGTGGCGAGCGCTGGAGCGCGAGAGGTCGACGCCCGACCCGCTCGTACTGGGCAACAGCAATCGCTGGTACGTCTCGCGGCTCGACCTGGGCCAAGGCGTGGTGAAGGACTCCGGGGGCGGCTCCGGCGACGGGAAGCCCAACTTCCTCGGCCGGATCCAGCCGTACGCCGTCTACGTCCCGACCACCTATCGCCGCGGCACCCCCGCGCCGGTGACGTGGACGATGCACTCACTGTCGGTCAACCACAACCAGTACGCCGCCTACGACCCGCAGATGCTGCAGCAGCTCTGCGAGAGTCGCGGCTCGATCTGTGCCGGCACCCTCGGCCACGGACCCGACGGCTGGTACTTCGACGAGGCCGAGGCCGACTACTGGCAGGTCTGGGGCGCGCTGGACCGCGGCTTCGACCTCGACCCCCGTCGCACCGTCGTCGGCGGGTACTCGATGGGCGGATGGGCCGCCTACAAGCTCGGGCTCTCGCACCCCGACCTGTACGCCGGTGCCTACGCCCTCGCCGGCCCGCCGCAGTGCGGGGTCTCCCTCGACGCCGACCAGCTCGTCAGCCCGGCCTTCGGCGGTCGCTGCACCTCCGACGGAACCTCGTACGACCTGGTCGGCAACGCGCTCCACCTGCCTTACCGGATCGGTCACGGCCAGCTCGACCAGCTGGTGCCGTTCACGTCCGTCGAGGCGCAGGTGCAGCGCTTCGACGATCGCGGGCTCGAGCATCGCTTCGTGCGCTACCCGGCCGAGGACCACCTGGTCTTCGCCACCCAGGACCGCTTCGAGACGACCCTCAGCGACCTCGGCACGCGACTGACCACCCTCAACCCACGCCAGGTGGACTACACCTGGCAGCCGAACCTGACCCGGAGCGACCTCGGCATCGGCGCCACCACGGCGTACTGGCTGAGCGAGCTCTCCGCTCGGGACTCCTCCCCCGGCTCGCTCGCGCGCGTCCAAGCCACCTCGGAGGCTTTGCCAGGCGCTGTCGCCGAGGCCGTCCGCACCGGACCGACCCCGGTCACCTCGCCGCTGCCCGCGATCCTTCAGGACCTGGTCATCAAGGCAGGCGCCGCCCTGCCGACGAGCCAGCGTCTGCTGCTGGACCTGACCAACGTCCGGTCGCTGAGCATCAACCTGGACCGCGCGGGGTTGCGCTGCGGCACCGTCGAGGTGACCTCCGACGGGAACGCGCGCATCACCCTCGACGGGTCGGACCGACCGATGACCTACCAGGTCCCGGCAGGACGGACGTCGCTCGAGCTCTGCTGAGCAACGGCCGGGCGGCGCGCGCGAGCTACTTCGGGGGCAGCCGGATGCCCCCGTCGAGGCGGACCGTCTCTCCGTTCATGTAGGAGTTCGTCAAGCACTCGATGACCATCGAGGCCAGCTCGTCGGGGCTACCGAGCCGCTTGGGGAAGAGCACGTTGGAGCCGAGGTTCGCCTTGAAAGCCTCCGAGTCCGGGCCCTCGCCGTAGATCGGGGTGTCGATGAGGCCCGGAGCGACAGTGTTGAGGCGGATGCCGGAGGCCGAGAGGTCGCGGGCGATCGGCAGGGTCATGCCGACCACGCCACCCTTCGAGGCGGAGTAGGACGCTTGGCCGATCTGGCCGTCGAAAGCCGCAACGCTCGCCATGTTGACGATCGCTCCCCGACAGCCGTCGGCGTCGGGCTCGTTGGTGCTCATCACCGTGGCGGCCTGGCGCAACACGTCGAAGGTGCCGATCAGGTTGATCTGGACGACCTTGGTGAAGGCCTCCAGGGAGTGCGCCGACTCCAGGGTGCCGTCGCGCCCGATGGTGCGCGAGGCCCAGCCGATGCCGGCAGAGTTGACCAGCGCTCGGAGCGGAGCGATGTCGGCGGCGGCCTTGACCGCGCCGGCGATCTGCTCGGTGTTGGTCACGTCGACCTGGGCGAAGACGCCCTTGATCTCCTCGGCCAGGGCTTCGCCCTTGTCGGCCTGGAGGTCGGCGACGATCACGGTGCAGCCGAGAGCGGCGAGACGGCGGGCGGCCGCGGCACCGATGCCGAAGGCGCCGCCAGTGACGATGGCAGAAGATCCACTGAGTTCCATGCCGCGAAGATTACTGTTCTTCAGAGCGACGTGGTGCCGCGGGCCACCACGAGGGCCGGACCGGCCATCAGCACGCGACCGTCCGCGAGCCAGGTGATCGTCAAGGTCCCGCCCGGCAGGTCGACGCGGTAGGGCGTTCCGCGCTCGGCGCCGTCGGCGCTCGCCGCGGCGACCGCCACCGCACACGCGCCGGTGCCGCACGACTGGGTCTCCCCCGAGCCCCGCTCGTGGACGCGCATCGCCACGTGGTGCACTCCGCGACGCACGACGAACTCGACG
>JBAVCA010000134.1:0-2752 GCA_049586475.1 Nocardioides sp. | reverse complement strand
GCCTCCGGCGCTCGTGTGGCGCGCGAGAAGTCCCCGGACTTGCCACCGGTCTTGGTCTCGATGCGGATGTCGGTGATCACCGCCGCCTTGTCGACCGCCTTGACCATGTCGACGACCGTGAGTGCCGCGACCGAGACAGCGGTCAACGCCTCCATCTCGACGCCGGTCCGGTCAGTGGTGCGGACCGCCGCCGTGATGTCGACCGAGGCGTCGGTGACGACCAGGTCGACCGACACCGCCGAGAGCGCGAGCGGGTGGCACAGAGGGATCAGGGTCGAGGTCTGCTTGGCACCCATGATCCCGGCGAGCCGGGCCACGGCAAGGGTGTCCCCCTTGGGCACGCCGGCGCCACGCAGCAGCTCGATGACCGCCGGCGAGACCTGCACCCGGCCGGACGCCGTCGCGGTGCGGGCGGTGACGTCCTTCGCCGACACGTCGACCATGCGGGCTGCGCCCGTCTCATCGACATGGGTCAGTCGCTCGCTCATCGGCCCTCGCTCATCAGCAATCAGTCCTGGTCCAGTCGGATCACGGTGACCCGGTCGCCGGCGGCGATCTCGGTGACGTCCTCGGGCACGACGATCAACGCGTCGGAGGCTGCGAGGTCACCCACGAGGTGGGAGCCGGATCCGCCAACGGGCTCCACCTCGGCCACGGTGGCACCGTCGGAGTCGAGGGTCAGGACTCCGCGCAGGAACTGTCGACGACCCTGCGGCGAGCCGACCCGGTGGGTGAGTCGCGCTGTCACCGGCGACCGTGACTCGGGGGTCAGCCCCATCATCCGACGCAGTGCCGGGCGGACGAACACCTCGAAGGAGAGATAGGACGACACCGGGTTGCCGGGCAGTGCGAAGAACGGGACCCCGACGCCGGCGCCAGAGCGGGGACTGAGCGTCCCGAAGCCCTGGGGCTTGCCGGGCTGCATGGCCACCGGCCCGAACCACACCGATCCCAGCGGCGTGAGTGCTTCCTTGACGACGTCGTAGTCGCCCATCGAGATCCCTCCCGAGGTGACGACCACGTCAGCGCGAGACAGCTGATCATCCAGTGCCGCCAGGAGCGCCTCCGGCTCGTCCGGGACCAGCCCGACCCGGTGGGGCTCGGCGCCCGCGCGGCGCACCGCGGCCGCCAACAGGAACGAGTTGCCGTCGTAGATGGAGTCCCGACCGAGCTCGGTGCCTGGCTCGCGGAGCTCCGAACCGGTCGACACGATGACCACCCGCGGGCGAGGGCGCACCCGGACGCTCGGCATGCCCACCGAGGCCAGCAGGCCCAGATGACGGGGGCCGAGCCTCGTGCCGGCCGCGACGAGCAGGTCGCCGATCTCGATGTCCTCCCCCGCGTAGCGCAAGTGCTGTCCGAGGTTCGGCGCCTGAGCGATCGAGACCTCCCGGGTCCCACGGTCGGTCCACTCATACGGCACGACACAGTCGGCCCCGGCCGGCAGCGGAGCGCCGGTCATGATTTTGGCAGCGGCGCCCTCGGGCAGCGAGGTGACTCCACGACCGGCCGCGGCCCCGGCCTGACCCGCTCCGATCTCGCCGACCACCGGAAGCCGGACGGGCGAATCATCACTCGCGGTGACGACATCAGCGTGGTGCACGGCGTACCCGTCCATCGCGGAGTTGTCGAAGCGCGGCAGCTCCATCGGTGCCACCAGGTCCTCGCACACGGCGAGGTCGAGTGCGTCCAGCAGCGGCACCTCGATCGCAGGCAACGGAGCGGTGACAGCCAGGATCGAGGCCAGGTGCTCCTCGACCGAGCGGGGAGAGCTGCTCACAGTGAGACCCGATCAGCACTCACGGCTCGGACGGGCCCTGCAGCACGGTCCCGGGCTCGATCCGCTCGGCCCCCGGCGAGTCGAGCAGGACGTCCCCGATGACCTGCACCCCGCGGCCGAAGGACACGTCGCCCGTGATCCGCAGCGAGGACGCCTTGGCCAACGACGGAGCACCCTCCGGGAAGCGCTTGTCGAACTCCCCCACGAACTTGTAGATGCTGTCGTCGAGGTCGACGAACGGGACGTCGCCCGCCACCTGGTCGAGCACGAAGTCAGTGCCGACCTCGTAGACGTCAGAGCGAAGCACGAGCAGGTCGTTGGTCGTCTTGACGGGGACGAACCGGTCGCGACCGACCTCGATCAGGGCCGAGCCCTCGAAGACCTCGACCGCGGCACCCATCGCCGTCTCGACCTGGATCACCTTCGCGGTGGCGGGGTCGGCAGGGTCGACCGGCTTGACGTTGCGGATCAGCGGCAGCCCGAGGATCCCCTCGCGCAGGTCGAGCGCAAGCTTCATCGCGCCGAGGTCGAACCACAGGTTGTTGGTCGAGCAGTAGCGGTGCCGCTCCAGGTCGGCGAGCGCGTCGGCGTCCGCCTGAGGCGTCTGCGCGGTCTCACGCAGCACGATCCGACCGTCGCTCTTGCGGCGCGCGAAGTGACCTCCCTTGCGGTCCGAGGCCGTTCGCCGGACTGCCTCGATCGCGAACGGCGCACCGCTCGCGGCAAACCACCCCGCCACGCGTGGGTCCGGGACCGCCCCGAGGTTGTCGGAGTTGGAGATGAAGACGTGCCGGAAGCCTCGCTCGATCAACAGGTCGAGCAGCCCGGTGCCGCGCAGGGCGGTATAGACGTCGCCGTGGCCCGGCGGGCACCACTCGAGGTCGGGGTCCTTGGGGTACGAGACCGGCAGCAGGTCGGCTTCGAGAAGCTTGGGCTCCTTGTTCTGGAGGAACTCCAGCGGCAGGCCGTCGA
>JBAVCA010000133.1:0-5138 GCA_049586475.1 Nocardioides sp. | reverse complement strand
AGTGTGCACCGAGCGCGTGGGCCGGCGGCCGCCCGGCGCCGGATCGGCTCAGTGAGCCCGGCACCGTAGACTCGAGGCCATGAGCATCGATCTGGGCAGCCCGGCGATCCTGACCCCTGACGAGGCCGAGAAGGCCGTACTGCTGGCGGCACCGCGCGGCTACTGCGCGGGTGTCGATCGCGCCGTCGTGACGGTCGAGAAGGCGCTCGACCTCTACGGATCCCCGGTCTACGTCCGCAAGCAGATCGTGCACAACAAGCACGTGGTCGCCGACCTCGAGTCCCGCGGAGCGATCTTCGTCGAGGAGCTCGCCGAGGTCCCCAACGGGGCCACCGTGGTGTTCTCCGCCCATGGGGTCTCGCCCGAGGTGCACCGGCAGGCCGAGGAGCGTGAGCTCAAGACGATCGACGCGACCTGTCCGTTGGTGACCAAGGTCCACCACGAGGCGCGTCGCTTCGCCGACGACGACTACGACATCCTTCTGATCGGCCACGAAGGTCACGAGGAGGTCGAGGGCACCGCCGGCGAGGCCCCCGAGCACATCCAGCTCGTCCAGAGCCCGGCCGACGTGGCCGGCATCGTCGTACGCGATCCGGCACGCGTGGCCTGGCTGTCGCAGACCACCCTGTCGGTCGACGAGACGCTGGAGACGGTGGCCGCGATCCGCGAACGTTTCCCCTTGCTGCTGGATCCGCCGAGCGACGACATCTGCTACGCCACCCAGAACCGTCAGCTCGCGGTCAAGGACATCGCCCAGGACTGCGACCTGTTGATCGTCGTGGGGTCCGCCAACTCCTCGAACTCGGTCCGGCTCGTCGAGGTCGCACTCGACGCCGGTGCCAAGGCGTCGTACCGGGTCGACGACGTCTCCGAGATCGACGAGGCCTGGCTCGACGGGGTCGACAAGGTGTCGGTCACCTCCGGCGCCTCGGTCCCGGAGTCCCTCGTCGACGGCGTCCTGGCCTACCTCTCCGAGCGCGGCTACCCCGACGCGAAGGCAGTGCACACGGCGGAGGAGTCGTTGATCTTCTCCCTCCCCAAGGAGCTGCGCCGCGACCTCAAGGCCGCGGGACGTTCCTGAACGACCGTCGGGCGCGGGCTCGCCCGCTCACGGACCGGCGTCCGGGTCCTCGGGCTCACGGCGTTTGCGATCGAGGTCGCGCAGGAAGTCGTCGTCGTCGTCGGGGGCGACCATTCGCTTCGGCGCCTGCCGTTTGGGCCGGGCCGGCCGCTTCGGCACCAGCCCGCGCTGCTGGAAGACGCGGATGAGCAAGTAGGTCGCCACCGCGAACAGGATCAGCACGAACAAGAACTTCAGCACCCCTCCAATGTAGGCCCCCGGTGGTGACGGCATACCCTGAGCAACGTGAAGGAGTTCTGGGTCTACACGTTCGCTCGTCTCGCACTTTTCGTCGTGACGTGGGTCGCGCTCACCGCGGCGGCCGCCTTGCTCACCGGCGAGCCCTATCCGGTGGTGACCTTACTGCTGGCCTTCCTGATCAGCGGTGTCGGCTCCTACTACGTGCTCAGCAAGCCCCGTGAGGCGCTGGCGCGCAAGGTCGAGGAACGAGCATCGCGAGCCAGTGCCAGGTATGAGGAACGACGCTCGCGCGAGGACGTCCAGGACGAGGGCTGAGCCGGCCCGCTACTCCTTCTTGCGGTTCAGCTGCCGCTCGATCCGGCTCTGTGGTTGGCCGAGGATCTTGGCCAGCAGCGGCGCCCGGAAGCGCCACAGGACGAAGCCGAGCACGATCAGCACGATCAGGATCTTGAGCATGGGTCGAGCCTACGCGGGCGAGGGTTGCCTCACGCCAGCACGAGCGCTCCGGCGACCAGCGCCGCCCAGACGAGCTCGGCAAGGCCGGTCTGCTGCAGGACCGGGATCAGCCCGACGCCGGTGGCACCTCCGAGCACGGTGCGCAGGCCAGGCAACGCGGGCACCAGGAACCCCAGCCCGACCACGGCCCACCACGTGGTGGAGGCGGCGACGAGCAGGACGCACGCTGCGGCAGCGACGACGAGGACGAGGTAGAGCCGGCGGGTCCGCGTGTCGCCCAGACGCACGGCGAGGGTGAGCTTGCCGGCGACGGTGTCGGTGGGGATGTCGCGGAGGTTGTTGACGACCAGGATGGCGCAGGCAAGCGCGCCGATCCCGATGCCGGCGTACAACGCCGGGCCCGACCACGCCTCGACCTGCACGTAGGTGGTGCCGATGACCGCGACGAGGCCGAAGAACACAAACACCATGACCTCTCCGAGGCCGAGGTAGCCGTAGGGCGTGGCGCCGCCGGTGTAGTACCAGGCAGCAAGCACGCTCAGCGCACCGATGGCCACCAACCACCACGCCGTCGTGGCGGCCAAGGTCACCCCGGCCGCGCCGGCGACGCCGAAGGCAAGGAACGCCGCTCGCTTGACCGCGTCGGGCGAGGCGCGTCGTGAGCCGACCAGTCGCATCGGACCGACGCGGACGTCGTCGGTGCCGCGGACACCGTCGGAGTAGTCGTTCGCGTAGTTGACCGCGACCTGGAGGGCGAGGCTCACCACGAGAGCCAGCACGGCCTTCCACCACACAGCCGCATCGGCGTACGCCGCGACACCGGTGCCGGCGAGCACCGGCGCCACCGCGGCGAGGAGCGTGCGCGGACGCGCCCCTTGGACCCACTCCGACGCTGTCGTCACAACAGGAGATTCAAGCAGTAGCGCCTGCCCCCGCGGGGTACAGGTAGCGCAGGGACCGTCCTGGGGTGGGGCTAGCCTCGGTCCCGTGAGTGACTTGCCACCCCTGGTCGCGGACCTGCGTGCCTGGCTGGCGGGGCGCGAGGACCCTGAGCCCTGGATCGTGGAGACATCTGGCTCGACCGGGCGTCCCAAGCGGGTGATGTTGTCCCGGCGCGCGGTGCTGGCGTCCGTAGCCGCGACCGAGAAGCGCCTGGGGGGTTCGGGCCGCTGGGTCCTGCGCGTGCCGGCCGGATACGTCGCCGGGCTGCAGGTGATCTGTCGCTCCCTGGTGGCGGGCCACGAGCCGGTCGGGCTCGACGAGCCGTGGCCCGACGGGGAGGGGTGGTTCACCTCGCTGGTGCCGACCCAGCTGCACCGGATGCTCGACGACGATGCCGTCGACGGCGACCTGGCCGCCCTGCGCCGCGCGCACACCGTGCTGCTCGGAGGTGGGCCGGTCGATCCCGCGCTCCGCGAGCGCGCGGCCTCGGCGGGGGTTCGGGTGGTGGCGACGTACGGTTCCGCGGAGACCGCGGGTGGCTGCGTCTACGACGGTCTGCCGCTCGACGGGGTCGAGGTCACCGCGGGGCCAGGGGGCCGCCTGCGGATCCGCGGACCGGTGCTCTTCGACGGCTACCGTGACGACCCGGCCTCGACCGCCCAGGCTCTGGTGGCGGGATGGTTCGTGACGGCCGACGCGGGCGAGGTCGACCCCGATGGTCGGGTGCGGGTGCTGGGTCGCGTCGACGACGTCGTGATCAGCGGCGGGGTCAACGTGCCAGGTCCCGCCGTCGCCGCACGGCTGCGAGCCCACCCGGGGGTCGCAGCCGCCGAGGTACTCGGTGTTCCGGATCCCGAGTGGGGCAACCGGTTGGTCGCGTTCGTCGCTCCCGCTGCTGGTCCGTTGGCTCAGGAGGACCTGCGCGCGTGGGTCTGCGCCGTGCACCCTCGCGCCTGGGCGCCGCGCCAGGTCGTGACCCTGGTCGAGATACCGCTGCTGGCCAACGGCAAGCCGGATCGGATCAGGTTGCGAGAGATGGTGGTAGCCGATGCGTGAGCACGCTGATGTCGATGACTCCGCCGGGCTCCGGGTGCTGTCGATCCCGTTACGCTCCCGCTTCCGCCAGATCACCGTGCGCGAGGTCGTGCTGTTGGAAGGTCTCGACGGGGTGTGGGGCGAGTGGAGCCCCTTCCTCGAGTACGACGCCGAGGTCGCCGCGCCGTGGCTGGCGTGTGCTCGAGAAGCTGCCGCGGGTGACTGGCCCACGCCGCAGCGGTCGACCATCGAGGTCAACGTGACGGTCCCGGCAGTCGGTCCGGAGCAGGCGCACGCGATCGTGCTGCGCGGAGGCTGTCGCACCGCCAAGGTCAAGGTCGCCGAGCCCGGGCAGAGCCTCGCCGAGGCCCAGGCACGGCTCGAGGCCGTTCGCGACGCGCTCGGTCCGGACGGCCGGATCCGGGTCGACGCCAACGGGCTGTGGACGCCTGACGAGGCGATCACGGCTATCGCTGTCCTCGACCGCGCCGCCGGCGGGCTGGAGTACGTCGAGCAGCCAGTGATGAGCGTCGAGGACCTGGCGGTCGTCCGCCGTCGGGTGAACGTGCCGATCGCGGCCGACGAATCCATCAGGCGGGCCGCCGACCCCTACCGGGTGCGCGACCTGGCGGCAGCCGACGTCGCCGTCCTCAAGGTGCAACCGCTGGGGGGCGTGCGCGCCTGCCTTCGCATCGCCGAGGACATCGGCCTGCCGGTGGTGGTGTCCTCCGCCCTCGAGACGTCGGTCGGCATCGCCGCCGGGCTCGCGCTGGCCGCCGCGCTGCCCGAGCTTCCCTACGCTTGCGGCCTCGCGACCGTGCAGCTGCTGAGTGATGACGTCGCGGTCGATCCGCTGGAGCCCGTCGCCGGAACGCTGCCAGTCGGCGCCCCGGTCCTCGACGAAGCGGCGCTGGACCGGTTGGCGGCGACCCCGGATCGGGTGGCTCACTGGGAAGCGCGGTACCGGGAGGTGCAGGGTGTCCGACGTGACTGATGCAGGTGAGGTGCCCGCGGCGACCCTGCTGGCACGCAAGGTCGTGCAGTGGCTGCTCGACGTCGGCGTCCGCGAGATCGTCGTGGCGCCGGGGAGCCGCAACGCGCCGCTGACCTTCGCGGCCTTCGATGCGGCACAGGCAGGGCTGGTGCGGCTGCACACGCGCATCGACGAGCGTTCGGCCGCGTACCTCGCGCTCGGACTGACCAAGCAGGGGAGACGGGCAGCCGTCGTGTGCACGTCCGGCACCGCGGTCGCCAACCTGCACCCCGCTGTCCTCGAGGCCGCTCACGCGGGGATCGCGCTGATCCTCGTCACGGCCGATCGCCCGGCGCGGCTGCGGGGCACGGGCGCCAACCAGGTGACCGACCAGGTTGGTGTCTTCGGGCC
>JBAVCA010000132.1:0-2993 GCA_049586475.1 Nocardioides sp. | reverse complement strand
GCTGATCGGTCCGATCCCATCGACATCTCCGGGCCGTCCCTGGAGGGCGAGCCGATCGACCTGGCAGACCTGCGCGGGCAGGTCGTGGTGCTCAACATCTGGGGCTCGTGGTGCAACCCCTGCCTGGCCGAAGCGCCGGTCCTCAAGGAGGCCTCCGAGCAGATCGACGCAGCGTTCGTCGGGATGAGCTTCCGCGAGACCTCGTTCGCCAACGCGCTCGCCGTGGAGCGGCGCTTCGGCATCGAGTACCCCACCATCGCCGACACCGGCCCCGGGGTGCTCGCCCTCGGGCGCTACGCACCGAGGTCGCCGCCCTCGACGTACGTGCTCGACACCGAAGGTCGCGTCGCCGCGGTCATCAGCGGGGCGATCACCTCGGCCGGAACCCTCGAGGACGTCGTGGCGGACGTGCGGGCCGACGATGGTTGAGTGGTTCCAGACCCAGGCCGCCGGCGGTTCCCTGGCCCTCGCCGTCCCGATCGCCGCGCTCGCCGGCCTGGTCTCCTTCTTCAGCCCGTGCGTGATCCCGTTGCTACCCGGGTACCTCTCCTACGCCACCGGTCTCTCCGGTGCGGACCTCGTCACCGGGGAGGCCGGTCGTCGTCGTGGCCGGATGTTTCTCGGCTCGTTGCTCTTCGTGCTCGGGTTCACGGTGGTCTTCGTGCTGATCGGCGCGACGGTCGGCGGAGTCGGGAGCGCGCTGCGGGAGTACCGCGACGAGATCACCCGGGTCATGGGAGCGGCGCTGATCCTCCTCGGGCTGGTCTTCGCCGGGGCGGTGCCGTGGCTCCAGCGTGAGTGGCGCATCCATTCCGTGCCCGCTGTCGGGCTCGGTGCCGCACCGCTGATCGGGGCCTTGTTCGCCCTCGGGTGGCAGCCGTGCATCGGACCGACCTACAGCGTGATCGTGGGGCTCACCTACACCGACGCGACCGCCGGTCGCGGCGCGTTGCTCTCGGCCGTGTATGCCCTGGGGCTCGGCATCCCCTTCATCCTGGCTGGTCTCTTCTACGCGCGCAGCCTGCGCGCGCTGGGCTGGGTCCGACGGCGCCAACAGCTGGTGATGCGCGTCGGCGGCGCCATGCTCGTCGTGGTCGGCATCCTGCTGGTCACCGGCTGGTGGGACTGGATGGTGCAGTGGCTGCAGCTGCAGCTGGTCGGTGGCTTCGAGGTGGCGATATGACCATGGTCGACCACGACCGGCCGCGCGATGCTCGCGACCCGGGACGGCGCTCCGGTGAGCTGAGTGCTCGGGAGCTCGCCCGGTGGACCTGGCGTCAGCTGACGTCGATGCGCACTGCCCTGATCCTTCTGCTCGTGCTCGCGCTGGCAGCCGTGCCTGGCTCGGTGATCCCGCAGTCAGGCGTCGATGCGCTCGACGTGTCGCGCTGGAAGGATCAGCACCCCGACCTCACGCCGCTCTACGAGCGGCTGGGCCTCTTCTCGGTCTACGACTCGCCGTGGTTCTCCGCGATCTACATCTTGCTGATGATCTCGCTCATCGGGTGCATCATCCCGCGTACCTTCGTCTACCTGCGCAACGTGCGCGCCGAGCCGCCGCCGGCCCCGCGCAACCTGCTGCGGCTGCCCGACCACGCTTCGTACTCGAGCACCGGGGACGTCGACGAGGTGCTGTCGCACGCGCGGACAGTCCTGCGCAGCCGGGGGTACCGGTTGCGCGCCGCTGCGACGGACGTCGATGACCACGCGGTCAGTGCGGAACGTGGCTACCTGCGCGAGGTCGGCAACCTGGTCTTCCACCTGTCGGTCATCTTCGTCCTGGTCGGCTTCGCCGTCGGGTCCCTGTGGGGCTACCAAGGCGGAGTGATCCTGGTGAAGGGCCAGCAGTTCGCCAACACGAGTGCTTCCTACGACGACTTCGACCCGGGCAGCCTGTTCGCCGCCGAGGACTTCGATCCCTTCCTGATGAGCGTCGAAGGTTTCGACGTGGAATGGCTGACCGAGGGGTCAGCCGCGGGGACGGCGCGCAAGTTCAACGCCGCGGTGAGCTACCAGGAGAAGGTCGGAGCACCTGAGGAGGGCTACGACCTGCGGGTCAACCACCCGCTCAGCATCGGCGACACCGATGTCTTCCTGATCGGGCACGGCTACGCCCCGGTGATGACGGTGCGCGACGGCGACGGCAACGTCACCTACACCGGACCCACGGTCTTCCTGCCGCAGGACCAGACGTTCCTGTCGTTCGGCGTCGTCAAGACGGCCTCCGACGATGCCGGCCAGGTCGGCTTCGAGGGCCTCCTCTATCCGACCTTCGCGCTCATCGACGGCGACCCCGTGACGGTGTGGCCCGACGACCTCGAACCGCTGGTCTCGATGAGCGTCTACACCGGCGACCTCGGACTGGACAGCGGAAGACCGCAGTCGGTCTACCTGCTGGAGACCCAGCGGGCCGACCAGGTGCTCAAGTCCGACGGGGCGCCGTACCGGCTCGACCTGCGCCTGGGCGAGACCGCGACCCTCCCCGACGGGCTGGGGACCGTCTCGTTCGACTCGGTGGAGCCCTGGGTGCGCATCCAGATCAGCCAGAGCCCCGGCAAGCTCATCGCGCTGGGCGGTGTCGTGATGGCGCTCGTCGGTCTGCTTGGATCGCTGTTCATCCGCCCGCGACGTATCTGGGTGAGGGCACGTCGCGCTGAGGGTGTCACCATGGTGGAGGTGGCCGCACTGGACCGCTCGGGGGGTGGTGACGTGGGTGAGGTGCTCGACTCGGTCGTCACCGAGCTGCGGGGTCGGCCCGGAGAGGCGTTCGACGCCCCGCCCGAGCAGAACCCGCCCGATTCCGCACCGGATTCCGACCGAGGAGCACGATGACTGACACCGCATGGGAGACGCTGAGCAACCAGGCGATCGGTGTGGCCGGCCTGTTCTACTTCATCGCCCTGGTGGTGCACCTTGCCGAGTGGGCTGCGCTGCGCGAGCCGAAGGCCGTGCGCGAGGCCGCCACCCACCACTTCGCGAGCTCGGCGGCAAGC
>JBAVCA010000131.1:0-5923 GCA_049586475.1 Nocardioides sp. | reverse complement strand
GGATTAGCGGACGGTTGCAACACAAGTGCTCGAACGGTACGGGGTGACGAACTGCGACGTACGGGGCACGCTGCGCGGCAGAACCGGATTGCCGCGTGAGCACGCTACGCGGCAGATCCGGAGACCCGGTGGTCGGAAAGATTCAGCCCCCCGCCTGCCCGTCCGTTTGAAGACGTACTCTCCGAAGGCTGACCCGGGGCATGCGCTTTGGCTCGGCAGTTCGTCCGCCCCAGCCGCCTCGCGTCCGGGATGTATCCCTTGGCAGGGATTTGGCAGGGAAGTCCGTGTCACCAGGTGGTCCGAGTCGCGATGATGAGGTCCCTGGGCATTAACTTTCAAGCGCACAGGGCCACCGTCGACCACTAAATGGGCTTGCTTGCCACGGACGAGCGCTGACTCATAATCCTTGGGTCGTGGGTTCGAGCCCCACCCGCCCCACCCGCGCTGTTGCAGACATTGGTGGCAGGTAACCCAGTCATCGTCGCTCACCGGATCGGGTGCCCGCCAGGTGTTGACGCGCTTGGTCAGAGCGGATCATCCTGCGAAGACTGCGGGTGTCGCACGCGCCTGCGGAGGTCGGGGGTGATCGTGAACGACGTCCAGGACAGGCCCGGGGTGCTCGCGGGAGTCGGCGATACGCCGCTCGTCGCGCTGCAGAGGATCGTTCCTCGCTCCGGCTGTCGCCTGCTTGTCAAGATGGAGTCCGCCAACCCCACCGGCTCCATGAAGGACCGGATGGCAGTCGAGGTGATCACCGCCGCGGCGGCCGACGGCCGGCTGCCTGAGGACGGGACGGTGGTCGAGTACACCGCGGGCACCACGGGCATCTCGCTCGCCTTCGTCTGTGCGGCCTTGGGCTACGGGTTGCACGTGGTCTTCTCTGATGCCTTCAGCACCGAGAAGCGCCGTACTCTGCTGGCGCTCGGCGCAACGGTCACCGATGAGCCGAGTCAGGACGGTCAGATCACCGCCGACCTCATCAAGCGGATGATTGCACGCTCGGAAAGGATCAGCAGGAACCCAAGTCACTGGTGGTCCGACCAGCTCACCAACCGCGACGCTGTGCGTGGCTACGCGCCGCTAGGGGAGGAGATCTGGGTGCAGAGTGAGGGTCAGATCAACGCCTTCATCCATACCGTCGGCACAGCCCACTCCATCCAGGGTGTCGGCGAGGTACTGCGTCGTCACCACCCGACCATCCGCTTGGTGGGGGTGGAGCCTGCGGAGTCAGCAGTGCTCGGCGGAGGGCCCACCGGCGCCCATCGGATCGAGGGGATCGGAATCGGGTTCGTGCCGCCCCTGTGGGAGCCGACGGCGGTCGACGACCTCGATGAGGTGACTAGTGCGGAGGCGCAGGAGATGGCACGGCGGCTGGCAGTCGAGGAGGGACTCTTTGCCGGGACTTCGACCGGGGCGAACGTGGTAGCGGCGCTCCGCGAGGCGGAGCGCTACGACGCCACGGGCACCGTGGTGACGCTGGCCGTCGACTCGGGTCTGCGCTACCTGAGCACCGCGCCCTACGCCTGAGACGCTTGGACTTGTGCGCGCGGAACCAGTCGCGCCGGACCTTCGCCCGTGACCGGCCGCACGCCCCCCACCCCTCGGCGAGGCCGACGGATCTTCGGCGGGCCCGGCGGCGCCAGGAGGATGACCGTCACCCCAGCGTGGTCCCACGGTGCTGCTGTGGAGCGACGAGACGACTCACACGGGCCCGTCGATCAGGAAGCCCTCGTCAGTGGCCACGAGCTGGAGCTGCACCGGGTCGACCTGCTGCCCGAATCCTTGCCGCTGGTAGCGGTAGGTGTAGGAGACGGTCAGGGCATCCGGGTCGGCCGAGAAGGACAGCAGCTGCGGGTTGCTGACGCTGCCCCAGAACTCCTCGTACCGAGTGCTCTGCTGTTGGAACGAAGGAGTCAGCAGCTGGAAACCGCGCTGCGGGTCGCTGCTGGCGAGGTCGAGGTAGGAGTCGACGAATGTCCTCAGTTCCCTGCGCGTGGGCTTCTGCGGTCCGGCCGGGGTCGTCTCAGGTTCCTTCGACGGAGTGGAGGAGGTGGTCGAGGTGCCCGACCCAGGCTGCGCGAGGTTGTCCTGAGGATCGGCCCGGAGCGCGATCGCCACGATCGTGGCCGCCAGGGCGGCCACGAGCACCGACACCACGGTCGGCAGGAGCCAGCGGCGTCGTTGCGGTGCCGCGGGCGCAGGGGTCGGCGCGAGGACGGTGACCGGGTGCTGGTCCACGTGCTGGGTATGGCGACTCGTCCGGGCTGGCTCGGGCGCTGACCGCGTCGCCGCTGCCGGTGCTCGATGTTGCGGTATGCCGGTGTCCAGGAACCGGTTGATGTCGGTCATCGTCCAACGCTCCTCAGGGGAGCGCACCATGGTTGCCGCCAGCAGCGGGGCGAGGGCGCCGGCATCCTCGAGCCGAGGCGGAGGTTCGTTGACGATCCGGTACAGGGCCGCGAGGACGTTGTCGCTGGCGTCGTACGGCGGGTGGCCTGCCAATGCGTGGAACAAGGTCGCGCCCAGCGACCACACGTCGCTGGCCGACGTCGCCTGGTGACCTGAGGCGACCTCGGGCGCCAGGTAGGCGGGGGACCCCGTCACCAGGCCGGTCTGGGTGAGAGCGGCATCGGTCTGGCCGCGGGCGATCCCGAAGTCGGTGAGCTTCACCTGACCGTCATCGCGCACCAGGATGTTGCTGGGCTTCACGTCGCGATGCACGATGCCGCTCGCGTGCGCGGCTGCCAGGGCCGAGGCCGCCTGGACGATGATCGGACGTGCCTGTTCGGGGGTGAGCGGGCCCTGATCACGCACGAGGCCGCTGAGGGTCGTTCCCTCGACGTACTCCATGATCATCCACTGCTCACCGTCCTCGGCAACGAGGTCGAAGATGCCGACGATGTGCGGGTGGTTGAGGCTGGCCGCGATCTTCGCTTCGCGCTCGGCGCGCGCCACGTCCGGCCCCGCGTCGCCCGGTAGGATCCCGACACGTTTGATTGCCACCGGCCGACCCAGCACCTCGTCACGGCCGAGCCACACTGCGCCCATGCCGCCACGACCGATCTCACGGTCGCGGGTGTACCTGCCAGCAATCATGTTCGTCCTCCAGACGGCACAAACCTACTGTTCGGGGGCGCGGGTGGCGTAGTCCTCCCGATACGGCAGGCTCGGACCTCATTGTGCGACGCTCTGACCCACTGATCGAAATGAGGACTGCAGTGCCTGTCGACCCGAACCTGCTCGAGGACCTCCAGTGGCGAGGGCTCGTGGCCCACTCCACGGATCTCGACGCGCTCCGCGAGTCGTTGCAGCGCGCCAGTGTGCGTTTCTACGTGGGGTTCGACCCGACCGCGCCGAGCCTCCACATGGGCAACCTGGTCCAGCTCACCACGGCACGACGGCTGCAGGACGCCGGCCACACGCCGTACCTGCTGGTGGGCGGCGCGACCGGGATGATCGGTGATCCGCGGGACTCGGGGGAGCGATCACTGAACTCCCTCGACATCGTTCAGGAGTGGACGGAACGGTTGCGTCGTCAGATCGAACCGTTCCTCTCCTTCGACGGGGAGAACGCCGCGACGATGGTCAACAACTACGACTGGACCGAGAAGCTGTCGGTCATCGACTTTCTGCGCGACGTCGGCAAGCACTTCCCGGTCAGTCGGATGCTCGCGCGCGACACCGTGAAGCGCCGCCTCGAGACGGGCATCAGCTACACCGAGTTCAGCTACGTCTTGCTCCAGTCGATGGACTTCCTGACATTGCACCGTTTGCACGGCGTGACGTTGCAGTTCGGAGGCTCCGATCAGTGGGGAAACCTCACCGGGGGCGCCGAGCTGATCAGACGGGCCGACGCCGCAACGGCCCACGCGTTCGCCACCCCGTTGGTGACGAAGTCAGACGGCACGAAGTACGGCAAGACCGAGGGCGGGGCCCTGTGGCTCGACCCGACCATGATGTCGCCCTACGCCTTTCACCAGTTCTGGCTCAACGTCGAGGACGAGAAGGTGGGGGAGATGCTGCGCATCTTCACCTTCCTCGAGCGCGCGGAGATCGAGGCCCTCGAGCAGCGCCATGCCGACAAGCCGTTCTTGCGCGAGGCGCAGAAGACGCTGGCGGACGCCATCACTGCTTTCGTCCACGGCGTGGAGGAGACAGAGCAGGCCAAGGCTGCGGCGGCAGCCCTCTTCGGCGGAGGGGACCTCAGCGCGCTCAGCCCACGGACCCTCGCCGCAGCCCTGAGTGAGGCCGGCTCCACGGTGGTCGAGCGCGGTGGCGACCTGCCGGCGGTGACCGACCTGCTCGTGGCCTCCGGACTGGCCTCCAGCAAGGGCGATGCTCGCCGGACGGTGAGCGAGGGCGGCGCCTACGTGAACAACGTGCGGGTCGAGGACGCCGACGCGGTCATCGTCGAGAGCGACCTGATCGGCGGCTCCTGGTTGGTGCTGCGACGGGGCAAGAAGAAGTTCGCCGGCATCGAGATCCGCTGAGGAGCCGAGGTGGGCGCGCAGCGGTGGCAGGAGCAGGTCTGGACTGACGCGCGCGGTGCCCTTCCCGACCACGTCTGGCGCTACTTCACCGCCGGGTCGCGGGACGCGGTCTCTCTCGGCGAAGCTGTCGCCGCATGGTCGGACGTGCGGCTGTGGCCTCGCGTCCTCACCGACGTGCGCAACCCAAGCACCGCCACGACACTCCTGGGGACGCCGACCTCCAGCCCGGTCGGCATCGCTCCCACGTCGTTGCAGCGGCTCGCGCACCCCGAGGGCGAGGTCGCGATGGCGCGTGCCGCCGCTGCCACTGACACGTTGCTCGTGGTCTCGAGCAACGCCGGATCGCCCTTCGCCGACATCGGCGCCACGGGAGTCTCCTGGTGGCTCCAGGCCTACGTCACCGCCGACCGCGGGTTGATCGCTCCCGCCTTCCAGGCGGCCGCGGCTGCCGGTGCGCGCGCGATCGTGCTCACCGTTGACACTCCCGTGCCCGGTGCTAAGTACGACATCGACGAAGCTGCGTTCGGAGACCTCAGCAGCGCCTATGGCACCAACCATCCGGACGCGGTGCGAGGAGAGACCGAGGGCGCCGAGCACGCCCAGGACCTCGCACCCCGCGACATCACGTGGTTGCGCGAGCTCACGGGTCTGCCGGTGGTCGTCAAGGGTGTCCTGCGCGCCGATGACGCTCGCCGGTGCGTGGACGCAGGAGCGGCCGCGGTCTGGGTCTCCAACCACGGCGGTCGTCAGCTCGACCGCGCCGTCTCCACCCGCGCCGCGCTCTCGCATGTTGTCGCAGGCCTGGCGGACAGCGTTGAGGTCTACGTCGACGGGGGCATCAGGTCGGGTCTGGACGTGGTATCCGCCGTGGCCCTCGGCGCTCGAGCGGCCTTCTGCGGTCGGCTTCCACTCCTCGCTCTGGCCGCGGGCGGGAGCGGACGCGTGATCGAGAGCCTGGAGGCCCTGCATCTCGAGGTGCTCGATGGCCTCCGTCTCGCGGGCTGCTCTGACGTTCTCGATGCAGCCTGGCTGACCGATCCGTGAACCAAAAGCCATCTGACCTGCACAAACGCAGGTGTGGTCCGGGTCACTTCGATTCGATTTGTGCTTCTCCGCGATCCGTCCTAATGTTTCCCATGTCGCCAGGGAGCGGCGGGGAGCAAGACCGAAAGGTCGGGCTGCCGGCCCCGAGGTGATCAAGTCTCGTCAGAGCCGCCGGATCAAGCGTCTACGCAACAGCGTAGGACCAAATTCGGATGGGTGAGGCGGGGTCCATCAGCTCCAGTCAGACCCTCACGGGCGAGGCTGGGTGCGTCTGATGTTTGAGAACTCAACAGTGTGTCATAGTCGACGAATTAGTTTGTTATGCCCTTACTTTTGTTTGGGTTTGTTTTTTCGGCAATATGATTCTGACAATTTGTCGGGGTTTGTTT
>JBAVCA010000130.1:0-5172 GCA_049586475.1 Nocardioides sp. | reverse complement strand
GTCGAGGCCGACGGCGCCGCTGACCGGGCCGAGACCGCCGGCGTCGACACGGTGATCGGCTACCTCGACAACGTCGACCGCGAGTTCAACTCCCTGCGCCGCTGGCAGAGCACCTATCCACGACTGACCGACGATCTCGGTGCGGTCGGCGACGACGGCATCGACCAGGACGCTGCGACGGTCTTCGAGCTCCTCGATCAGGGCACGGCGGAGATGCAGCGGCTTCTCGAAGGGGCGAGCCCGACCCAGGTACGCGCCTGGACGCCCGAGCTCGGTGCCCGCCTGGACGACGCCGAGGATCTCTGCGACCGGCTCTGACCGACGCCGGACCCGGTTCGGTGAACACGACCGTAGGCTCGAGCCCGTGAACCGCCTCCAGGTCGCTCGTCGCGCTGCCGTGCCGCCGTTCCACGTGATGGATCTGCTCGCCGCCAGCGCCGAACGACATCGCACCCACGGCGACCTGCTCAACCTGCTCGCCGGCCAGCCCAGCTCCGGGGCTCCCCGCGCGGTCAACGACGAAGCCATTCGGCTGCTCCAGAGCGGCGACCCGCTCGGCTACACCCCCGCCACCGGCCTCCGTGAGCTTCGGGAGGCCATCGCCGGTCACCACGCGCGCGCCCACTCGATCTCGGTGGACCCAGACGAGGTCGTCGTGACGACCGGCAGCAGCGGCGGCTTCCTGCTGGCCTTCCTCGCGGCGTTCGAGCCCGGCGATCGGGTGGCGATCGCACGTCCCGGCTACCCCTGCTACCGCAACGTGCTCGCGGCGCTCGGCTGCGAGGTCGTCGAGATCCCGACCGGCCCCACGACCCGATTCCAGCCGACGCTCGACCAGGTCGCTGCGCTGGCGGAGGACGCCGCCGCCGGCGGGCTGAAGGGGTTGGTGGTGGCCAGCCCGGCCAATCCTACCGGGACGATGTTGTTGCCGAGCGAGCTCGCCGCGCTGGCGTCGTACTGCGAGGGCGCCGGCGTCCAGCTGATCAGCGACGAGATCTACCACGGCATCGAGTACGCGCCGCTCGCACCCGGTGGCGGCGGGGCCGACGAGCGCCTCGCGCGCTCCGCGTGGGAGACGAGCCGCGAAGCGGTGGTGTTCTGCTCGTTCTCCAAGTACTTCTCGATGACCGGCTGGCGGATCGGGTGGATGCTCGTGCCGGACCGCCTGCGTCGCGCGGTCGACGTGCTCACCGGCAACTTCACCATCTGTCCGCCGGTGCTGGCTCAGCGCGCCTGTCTCGCAGCATTCGACGATGCCGCGTACGCCGAGCTCGACGCCCACGTCGACCGGTACGCCGCCAACCGTCGGATCCTGCTCGATGGCCTCTCGCGGCTCGGGATCACCGACCTCGCCCCCGCGGACGGCGCCTTCTACGTCTACGCCGACATCGGACACTTGACCACCGACTCGATGGCTTTTGCCCACCACGTGCTGTCCACCACCGGCGTGGCCCTGGCCACCGGAGTGGACTTCGACACCGTCGAGGGGGGTCGGTTCGTCCGGTTCAGCTTTGCCGGCGCGAGCGCCGACATCGAGGAGGCGCTCGTGCGCCTGGGCCCGGTCCTGCGCCCGTGACAGGTTCAGCCGGAGTCAGCGAGTCAGCGCGGGCTCAACCAGTGGTACCGAGCGGGAACCGCGGCTCCGCCTCACCCAGTCCACGCACGAACCGCTTCTGGATGAAGCCGTTGCGGATCCGCTGCGGGTGGTTGCCCACGTCGACGGTGTCCACGATGCGCGCCGTGCGGTACGAGATGCGTGAGACGTCATCAGTACCGCTCCACGAGATGTAGCAGTACTTGCCGTCCCAGCTGGGCGTCACCCAGTACGGCTTCTCGCCACCCTCGAGCAGCCGGAAGCGTTTGAAGGACGCGGTCCGCACGATCGTCGCGTAGTCGCTCATGGTGCCGGCGACGCAGAGCCGGGTGCCCTGCGGGTTCATCGCGATCCCGTGGTGGGCGGAGTCGAGCAGGTACTGCTCACGGGGCGTGTCCTTGACCAGGTTGGGCAACCGCTTGATCCGGGTGATCTTCCCGGAGCCTCGATCGAACTCGACGAAGCCGTGGAAGAAGGACAGCTGGAAGTAGATCTTTCGCTCGTCCGGTGACAGGGTGAGCGGCCGCACCGACATCGACACCTTGTCGAGGCCGGCGGCGTCGAGAGCCTTGCGCACGTTGTAGCGGCGCTCGATCTCGAAGGTCTTGGCGTTGACCACCTGGAGCACCCGCTCGCCCTCGAGAGGATCGGGGACGGCGGGGTCGTCGAGCGGGCTGTAGACGGTGCCGATGCTGGCGTGCAGGATCCGCTTTCCACCGTCGATGAACACGTTCTCGTGCGGCGAACCGCCGGAGACGAATTCCCCGACCTGCTTGCCGTCCTTCACCCGCAGCACGTGGACGACGTTGCCGGTCGAGGCGCTCACCACGACCCGACGACCGTCGGGCGAGATGGCCATGTGGTCAGAGCGGACGCCGTCCACCTCGAAGCGCCACACGACCTTCTTGGTCCTCAGGCTGATCGCGACCACGTCGGCGAACGACGGGCGCGAGATCACCACCAACCGACCGTCGTTGGAGGAGTACATGTCGTCGACGAACTGGTCGTTGCCCTCGCCGATCGCGGCGCGGATGGCCAGGAAGTAGGCCAACCGATAGGGGTTGGTCGCGATCTCCTGCATCCGCTCGTCATAGTCGGGGACGACGTCGATGCGACCGAGGCGCTCGAAGGATCCGGGCGCGATGAGGTCGGCAGTGCCGTCCCAGTTGTTCCCGACGAAGACCACCCGACGGGTGCCCTCGACCGGATCGCCGGTCGGTCCAGGGTTGCTCAGCACGGCCAGGGAGCTCGCCGAGCTGGTGTCGCCGGCCGCCTGGACGGGCGCCGCTCCGGCACCGCCGAGCACCGTCGCCGCAGCGATGAGAGCAGCCGCGGCCCTGACCAGCCGGCCGGACCTGTCCTTGGTTCGCCCCATGTCACTACCCATCGTGTTCGTCGCGTCGAGGCCCATCTTGCCTTGCCGCGAGCTTGCTGGCACGTCGAGGGGCCGCTCGCCCGTGACGCGTCGAGCCCAGGTCACAGGGCCAGGTCGTGCACGAACTCCGCGAGCTGGGCAAGGTTGCGGCACTCGACCATGTCGACGATGTCGCCGTAGGTCGGCGCAGCGGAGTCACCGGTGCCCCAGTGCCGCCGGTGCTCCGGGTTCAGCCACCATGCGTGACGCGCCGTGCCGGCCATCTGCTTCAACACGTCCCCCGCGAGGTCGGAGTAGTTGGAGCGTGCGTCGCCCAGGATCAGCAGCGACGTCTTCGGGCCGATGGCGTCGCTGTGCTCTTCGGCGAACTTCGTCAGGGCCCGGCCGTAGTTGGTGCGTCCCCACAGCGCGGCATGCGAGGTGCTCGCAGCGAGATCTGCCATCACGTCGACGACGTCCGCGCCGGGCGTGAAGTGGTGGGTGACCTCATGGACGTGGTCGATGAAGGTGAAGGCACGCACCTTCTGGAAGGACTCGCGCATCGCGAACACCAGCAGCAGCGTGAACTGGGCGAAGTTGGCCACCGAGCCGCTGACGTCGCACAGCACGACCAGCTCGGTGCGGTGCGGGCGCTTGGGCCGGTGGTGCGTGACGACCGGGACGCCACCGGTCGACATCGAGGCTCGGACGGTGCGTCGGAAGTCGAGCGGGCCGCGGCGGCGGGCGTGGTGCTCCTTGGTCAGGCGCGCCGCAAGTCGACGGGCCAGCGGATAGATCTCTCGGCGCATCTCTTCGAGGTCGGCCTTGCGGGCCGAGGTGAACTCGAGCCGGTCGATGCTGGGGCGCAGTGCCACGTTGGCGACGTGGGCTGCTCCCTTCTCCTCCGCGATCCGTCGTCGGGCGTCAGCCTCCACGGTTGCGGTGAACGCTCCGATCCGGCGCCCGGCCGTGCGCTGGGCCTCCTCCTCGGTCAGCCCTTCGCCCAACAGCGCAGCCACGATCCGCTCGATGAGCTCGCTCGGTGCGACCCGCTGCAGCGCGGTGTACGCGGACCAGGACGACAGGCCCGGCCCTCGCCCGGGCATCGCCCCGAAGCGCCCGACCATCTCCGCGGCGAGCTGGGCAAGGCGGGCCTGGTCATCCTGCTCCAGAGCCTCCTGCAGGGCCTCGCGGAACGACTCGAGGGCCGTGGCGTTGTCGCGCACCGGCGAGCCGTCGCCCTCGGCGGCCTCTGCTCCGGTCCGTTCCAGCTCCGCGACACCACCGCCCACCAGCCGCGGGAAGTAGAGGTCGAAGAGAGCGTCGAAGGTGGGGCGCTGTGCGTGTCGCTTGAGCAGGGTGGCGGCATACACGTCGTGGACGATGCCGCGATCGGTCCACTCGACCGAGGTCAGCGCGGCGACGGCGTCGAGCCCTTCGGCCAAGGAGACCGACAGGCCCGCTCCGCGCAACGCCTCGAGGAAGGCGATGTGGCGGTCGAGCAGCCCGCTGTGCGCCAGGATCGTGTCCACCGGATCGCTCAGCGCCCGAGCCGGAGCTCTTTGATCGCGCGGGCATGGTCGGAGGAGTGCTTGAGGATCACCCCGAGCGTGTCGGCGATCGCCTTGTCGTCGAGATCGCCGATCTCGAGCGCCACCAGCGTGCGGGCCCAGTCGACCGACTCCGCGATCGAGGGTGCCTTCTTGAGCTCCAGCTCGCGGAGCCGAGCGATCGTCGCGACGAGCTGGCCGGTCACCTTGTCGTCGAGGTCGGGCACCTGGGAGGCGACGATCTCCCGCTCTCGCTCGACGTCGGGGTAGTCGAGGTGCAGGTAGAGGCAACGCCGCTTGACCGCCTCGGAGAGCTCGCGGCTGGCGTTGGAGGTCAGCACGACGAACGGCCGCTTGGTCGCGCTGATCGTGCCGAGCTCGGGGATCGTCACCTGGAAGTCCGAGAGCACCTCGAGCAGCAGACCTTCGACCTCGACGTCGGTCTTGTCGACCTCGTCGATGAGCAGCACCGTCGGCTGTTCGCGACGGATCGCAGTCAGCAGCGGGCGGGTGAGCAAGAACTCCTCGGTGAAGATGTCGTCGTGGGTCTCTGACCAGTCCTGGCTGTCGCTGCTGCCGGTCGCCTGGATGCGCAGGAGCTGCTTCTTGTAGTTCCACTCGTAGAGCGCGCGAGCCTCGTCGAGGCCCTCGTAGCACTGCAGCCGCACCAGATC
>JBAVCA010000129.1:0-1660 GCA_049586475.1 Nocardioides sp. | reverse complement strand
GGCCTGCCCTCCCGGTTCCTGTGCCACTGCTCGGGCGCTGGCCGACCCAGCCAGGACCGGCCAGATGACCGCACGCAGGAGGAAGACCATGAAGTACGTCGTCCACGGGGCCGGGGCCGTCGGTGGGGTGATCGGCGCCCGGCTGCACCTCGCCGGCCTCGACATCACGCTCGTCGCCCGCGGCGCGCACCTGGCGCAGATCCGACGTGCCGGGCTGGTGCTCGACGGAGCGGGTAGCCAGCGCGTCGTGCGGCCGCAGGCGAGCGACAGCGTCGCCGGCGTCACCTGGACCGACGACACCGTCGTGCTGCTCTGCGTGAAGGGGCACCAGACTCCCGGAGCGCTCGCCGACCTCGTTGCGCACGCACCGATCGACGTCCCGGTCTTCTGCGCCCAGAACGGGGTCGCCAACGAGCCTGAGGTGCAGCGTCGCTTCCGGCGCACCTACGGGCTGACCGTCATGCTTCCTTCGCTGCACCTCGAGCCCGGAGTAGTCGTCGAGAAGTGCGCCCCCGTCCCTGGCATCCTGGACCTCGGGCGCTTCCCCGGTGGCGTCGACGGCGTCACCGAGCAGGTCGCCGCGGACCTGCGTGCCGCCGGGTTCGAGTCGCTGCCGCGGTCCGACATCATGGCCTGGAAGTACCGCAAGCTGCTGGTCAACGCCGTCGGAGACGCCGCCGGACTCGCCGAGGTGGGCGAGGACGTCGCCGCCCTGCGCGCCGACGTGCTGGCCGAGGGGGAGGCGGTGTTCGCGGCGGCCGGCATCGAGGCGGTCAGCGCCGAGCAGGACGACGCGCGGCGCGGTGACCTGTTGCGTCCGCGCGCCGACATCGCCTCCTACCCGGGCAACTCGTTGCGGCAGAGCCTGACCCGAGGCGTGGCCTCGGAGATCGACTACCGCGCCGGTGAGCTCATCCTTCTCGGCCGCTTGCACGGCGTCGCGACGCCCGTCAACGAGCGCCTGCGACAACGGGTCGTCGAGCAGGAAAAAGCACAGCGGCCCACCGTCCCCGGATAGGGGCGGCGGGCCGCTGCGGCGTGATCAGCTGGTGAGCCGAATCAGGCCTTGGACTCGTCCTCGGCAGCGTCGGCCTGCGTGGCCTCGGGCTCGGCGGTCGGCTCTGCCTCGGTGTCTGCCTCGGTGTCGGTTTCGACCTGGGTGCCGGCCTCGACCTCGGACGCCTCGGCCTGCTCGGTCTCGACGACCTCGTCGGCGGGAGCCTCCTCGGCCGGGGCCGCGGCGGGCTCGGACTTGGTCTTCGCGGTCGAGGCCTTCGGCGAGAACGCCTCGGTCACGAGCTCGATGACTGCCATCGGCGCGTTGTCGCCCTTACGGGGAGCGATCTTGGTGATGCGCGTGTAGCCGCCGGGACGCTCCGCGAAGGTCGGCGCGATCTCGGTGAAGAGCAGGTGCACGACGCCCTTGTCACGGATGGTCTTGAGGACCTCGCGACGCTGGTGCAGCGGGTTCTCACCGTTGTGCGCCTTGACCGCCTTGGTGATGAGCTTCTCGGCGTGCGGGCGCAGCGTGCGTGCCTTGGCCTCGGTGGTCGTGATCCGGCCGTGCTCGAACAGCTGCGTCGAGAGGTTGGCCAGGATCAGGCGCTGGTGGGCCGGGCTACCGCCGAGGCGGGCGCCCTTCTTCGGTGCGGGCATGGTG
>JBAVCA010000128.1:0-6219 GCA_049586475.1 Nocardioides sp. | reverse complement strand
CACCAGCGACCGAGCTGCCGAGCTCGCCCGCCGCCTCGACGTCGTGCGTGGCCGGGTCGCGACTGCGTGTGACGACGTCGGCCGCGACGCCTCCGACGTGACCCTTGTCGTGGTCACCAAGTATTTTCCTGCCGTTGATGTGCGGATCCTCGCCGACCTCGGGGTGACCGACGTGGCCGAGAACCGGCACCAGGAGGCTGCCGAGAAGGAGGCGGTCTGCAGTGACCTCGGCCTGCGGTGGCACTTCGTCGGTGGACTTCAGTCCAACAAGGCGGCAGCAGTCACCTCCTACGCCGACCTGGTGCAGTCGGTCGACCGGGCCAAGCTCCTGGCCCCGTTGGCCCGGGGCGCGGCCGAGCGCGGAAGCGACCTCGACATCCTCATCCAGGTCAGCCTGGATCCCCCGGGCAGCGCGCACCGCTCCGGAGTTGCTCCTGGCGAGCTGGGAGCTCTCGCCGACCGTGCAGACGGGCACGAGCACCTGCGCCTGCGAGGAGTGATGGCGGTCGCACCGCTCGACTCCGATCCCGCCGAGGCTTTCGACCGGCTCGCCGAGATGCACGCCGAGGTGCTGCGCGACCACCCCGGCGCCCAGTGGCGATCGGCCGGGATGAGCGGCGACCTGGAAGACGCCGTACGGCGCGGCGCGACACACGTGCGTGTCGGGTCCGCGGTCCTCGGTTCGAGGCCCTCGGTCAAGTAGTGTCCGAAGCACGTCAGAGTGGCCCCGCCCGGGGCGCCCGATCGGTGGTCCGACCACCTCAGATGAGCGGAGTGTCATGAGCGGTGCGATGCGCAGGATCGGTGAGTACCTCGGTCTGCTCGAGGACACCGGCCGCTACGACGAGTACGACGGCCAGTACGACGACGGCTTCACCGGCGGGCGCGAGCCGCAGTCGGCGAACGCGGCCGGATACGGCCACGGCCAGGAAACGGCCAGGCTGCAGCAGGATCCCCCGGCCCGGCGCCGCCCCGAATCTCGCCCCGCACCGGTCGCTGACCTCACCGAGCGCCGCCGCAGCGCAGCCGCCTCCTCGGATGACGTGGGTGGCGCCGGAGCCCCGGTCGGGGTTGTCGCGGAGCTGTCGCGGATCATCACCCTCCACCCGAGCACCTACAACGAAGCCCGCAACATCGGGGAGAACTTCCGCGAAGGCACGCCGGTCATCATGAATCTCTCCGAGATGGACGACACCGACGCCAAGCGTCTCGTCGACTTCGCTGCCGGGCTGGTGTTTGCCACACGTGGCACCATCGAGCGCATCACCAACAAGGTGTTCCTGCTCTCGCCGCCCAACGTCTCGGTCGCCGCCGAAGACAAGCAGCGAATCGTCGCAGGCGGCTTCTTCAACCAGAGCTAGGACGGCTTACCCGTTGCAGGTCTTCGGAGAAATACTCCACGGCATTCTGTTCGCGTTCATCGGATGCATGTGGGCTCGATTCATCGTGGACTGGGTGCAGGTCTTTGCGCGCTCCTGGAGTCCGCGAGGAGTGCTCCTCGTGGTGCTGGAGGTCGTCTACTCGATCACCGACCCTCCGATCAACGCGCTGCGCAAGGTGATCCCGCCGCTGCGGCTGGGCAACTTCGCCTTGGATCTCAGCTTCCTCATCGTCTTCATCGGCGCCTACTTCGCTCTCTCGCTGACAGGTCGCTACCTCACCTGAGCAGCATCGGGCGGACCCTCCGGTCAGGCTTGCGCGCCACAGATGGCATGCCTGGTCCCAGCAGCCACAGGCAGGCGCTAAAGTGCTCCAGACAGTCCCACCTCTGATCCACGAACTACAACCAATGAATTGGGTGAAGTCATGCCGCTGACGCCTGAGGACGTGAGTAACAAGCGATTTACTCCCGTCCGGCTCCGTGAGGGCTACGACATGGGCGAGGTCGATCAGTTCCTCGACGAGGTCGAGGCCGAGCTGGCGCGTCTGACTGCCGAGAACGACGACCTGCGCACCAAGCTGGCTGCTGCCCAGACTGGATCGACGCCGACGGGTCCCATCCCGGTGCCGGCCCGCGAGTCCGCGGCGACCGACAGGTCGGAGCCGAGTGCCGACAAGCAGCCGGAAGCCGAGCCGGAGACCGTCGCGCCGCCTGCACAGCCCGTCGTCGCTGCAGCGGCCACTCCCGTGGAAGCCATTCGTGTCGAGACGGTCCCGCAGGCCTCCAACGCAGCCGCTCGTCTGCTCGAGATCGCCACCCGCAACGCGGACGAGCTCGTGGAGGAAGCCAAGAACGACGCCGACAAGATCGTCGGCGAGGCCCGAACCAAGGCTGAGCGCCTCGACCACGAGTCCAAGGGCCGGGCCGATCGTCTCGAGTCCGACGCCCGCGCGCGTGCGCAGATGCTTGACACCGAGACCGCCGAGCGTCGCACCCAGCTCTTCGGCGACCTCGAGAAGGAGCGCGACAAGCTCGACCTCGAGGTCGAGAACCTGCGGTCCTTCGAGCGCGAGTACCGCTCGCGTCTCAAGAGCTACTTCACCCAGCAGCTGGAGGCTCTGTCGGGCAACTCCGAGCAGGAGCCGCCCGCCGAGGAAGTTGCCGCGCCGAAGCGATTGCGTTCGATCCTGGACAAGGACGAGAGCTGATCGCTCACTGAGTTGTGCACTACGCGACGGCCGTCTCCTTCGGGAGGCGGTCGTCGTGCTTCTTGAGCACGCACCCGCGTGGCCGGCATGCCGGGTCAAAAGGACGACCTGAACGGATCCGACGGTCACCAGATCGGTCGGTGAAATGTCGAGGTCACAGGGTGAGCCTGCTCACGTGCGCGGGCGCCACCAGATAGCCTTCGTGCCGCCCGTGGCATCCCAGAATGGTCGCGGCAAGTGGAGAGGCCCGGCGACGATGGTTCGCAGCACCCGAAAACTCGCTCAAGCAGCGCGCAAGGCGCTGACGCGCGCCTCGAAGGAGTCGGCCTCGACCGCGAGCGCACCGAAAGTAGCTGCGCCGGCGAAGAAGGCGGCACCGGCGAAGAAGGCGGCACCCGCGAAGAAGGCGGCACCGGTCAAGAAGGCGGCACCCGCGAAGAAGGCGGCACCGGCGAAGAAGGCGGCACCGGCGAAGAAGGCGGCACCGGCCAAGAAGGCCTCAGCCAGCTCGCTGGTGGTGCAGGCCGGTGAGTCGGCGTGGACCTCTGCAGAGCTCAAAGAAGTTCTCGACGAGCTCCGCGAACAGCGCAGGCGCAGCTCAGGGATCGTCGAGCAGCACGAGGCCGAACTCGACCAGCTGCTCCGCAACTCCGGGGACGGCGCTGGGCACGACCAGGCCGACGTAGGAGCCTCGAGCTTCGAACGTGACTACGAGATGACGGTCCTGAGCAACGAACGCGACAAGGTGGCTCAGATCGACCGGGCCTCGATGCGCATCGACGACGGCACCTACGGCGTGTGTGAGTCCTGCGAGCAGCCGATCGGCAAGATGAGGCTCATGGCATTCCCGCGTGCCACACTGTGCATGACATGCAAGCAGCGCGAGGAACGTCGGTAGGCGGAGACGCCACTTCTGGCGTCGCCCGGCAGCGGGCCAGGGCCTGGTTCGCGGTCGTTGCCCTGCTGGCCTACACGGTCGATCAGGTGAGCAAGGTAGTCGCGGTCGCCCAGCTCGAGGGTCGTGCCGACGTCCAGGTAGTCGGTGATCTGCTCCAGCTCAATCTGATCCGGAACCCGGGGGCTGCTTTCAGCCTCGGATCCGGACTCACGCCCTACCTGAGCGGCCTTGCTGTGGTGGCGGCGTTGGTCGTGCTGTGGTTTGCCCGGCACCTCGGCAGCGTGGCCTGGTCGGTAGCGCTGGGGCTGCTGCTCGCAGGAGTGACCGGCAACCTGACCGATCGCCTCCTGCGCGAGCCCGGTGTGTTCCAAGGGCATGTGATCGACTTCCTCGAGCTGCCCAACTGGCCGGTCTTCAACGTCGCGGACATCTGCATCAACCTGGCAGCAGTGCTCATCATCGTTCAGGCCTTTCGTGGGATCCGGCTCGATGGCACCCGAGAGGGCGACCACGAGGCCAGGGGAGCCACCACGGGTTCAACCACGGGTTCAACCACGGGTTCAACCACGGGGGCCACCGACCAATCCAACACCGACCTCGAGGTGGACTCGGAATGAGCCAAGCCGACTACCGCAGTCTCTCCGTGCCCGACGGACTGGCGGGGGAGCGGGTCGACTCCGCGATCGCGCAGATGTTCGGGTTGTCGCGCACGCGTGCCGCTGAGCTCATCGGGCGAGGCCTGGTCACCGTGGACGGCAGCGAGGTCAGCAAGAGCGAGCGGGTGCTCCCCGGCGGCCTGCTCGAGGTCACGATCCCCGTCGAGGTCGACCTGATGCAGGTCAGGCCCGAGGTCGTCGAAGGTATCGGGATCATCCACGACGACGACGCGATCGTGGTGATCGACAAGCCGGTCGGGGTCGCAGTGCACCCGTCACCGGGTTGGAGCGGACCTACCGTCGTAGGCCACTTGGCCGGCGCGGGTTTCAGGATCGCGACCAGTGGGGCCTCCGAGCGCCAAGGCATCGTGCAGCGCCTCGACGTCGGGACCTCAGGTGTGATGGTCATCTGCAAGTCCGAGCACGCCTACTCGGTGCTGAAGAATGCCTTCCGGCACCGGACCGTCGACAAGACGTACCACGCAGTCGTGCAAGGTCACCCCGATCCGCTGGAGGGCACCATCGACGCCCCGATCGCACGTCACCCGGGCGCCGACTACAAGTTCGCCGTTCTCGATGGTGGCCGGGCCAGCGTCACCCACTACGAGACTCTCGAGGCACACCGGTTCGCGAGCCTGCTCTAGGTGCACCTCGAGACCGGCCGCACCCACCAGATCCGCGTCCACATGGCGGCTTTGAAGCACCCGTGTGTCGGAGACCTCACCTACGGTGCTGATCCGACCATCGCCAAGCGATTCGGGGTGACCCGCCAGTGGCTGCACGCGGTAAAGCTCGGCTTCGAGCACCCCGAGACCGGGGAACAGGTCGAGTACGAGTCGCCGTACCCCGACGATCTGGCGCGGTCGCTCGATGTCATCCGCGAATCTGACTGACCTGGTCCTCAGGCCGGCAACGCGCGACGATGCCGCGACGCTGGCCGAGGTGCACACCGCCTCCCGATCTGCCGCGGTCCGGTCTGGGTCGATGCCGCCGAGCATCCATGCCGCGGTCGACATCCAGCCGTGGTTGGCCGGACGACTCGAGCGCGACGATGTCTGGGTCGCGGAAGTCGCGGGAGCAGCTGTGGCCTACCTGCGCTTGAGCGATGCCTGGCTCGATGACCTGTATGTCGTGCCGGCTCGGGTCGGTCAAGGCATCGGCTCGGCGCTGCTCGAGATCGCCAAGGTCCTGAGGCCGGCTGGCTTCGGGCTGTGGGTCTTCGAGACCAATCACCCTGCACGTGCGTTCTACGCTGCTCACGGCATGGTCGAGGTAGAGCGCACCGACGGCCGCGACAACGAGGAGCGGGCCCCCGACCTCCGGATGGTCTGGGCTCCATGAGGGAGCAGTCTGCGCGAGCCACCCTCCGGGCAGGTGGTTCGGCGCGGGTGTCGGTGATGCCTGGCACCATCGGCGGCGCCGGTGACGTAGGCTGAGGATCCTTCCCCCAGAAGGTCGTTCGGCTGCTCACCACGCAATTTCGAGGCACGTTCGAGACCCCTGCAGCACGCCCGCACCCGACCCGACGAGGAACGCCACCGATGTCTGCCGGCTCCCCTGGAAGCACCACCGGAAGCTCGACCGGGAGCAAGGACTCCTTCGTCCATCTCCACGTGCACACCGAGTACTCGATGCTCGACGGTGCGGCTCGCCTGGGCGCTCTGACCGAGCGGGCTGCCGAGCTCGAGATGCCGGCAGTAGCGATGACCGATCACGGCAATCTCTTCGGTGCCTACGAGTTCTACGCGAAGGCAAAGAAGGCCGGCGTCAAGCCGATCATCGGCATCGAGGCCTACTTCACGCCCAACATCAGCCGCCACGAGCGCAAGCGCGTCAACTTCTACGGCGGCGGCCCCGACGACGTCTCCTCGCGTGGTGCCTACACCCACATGACGCTGCTCTCGGAGTCCACGCAGGGCATGCACAACCTGTTCCGCATCTCTACCGGAGCCTGGCGCGACGGGTTCTTCCAGCACCCGCGAGCCGACCGCGACCTGCTCTCGAAGCACTCCCAGGGCATCATCGGCACGACCGGGTGCCCCTCGGGAGAGATCCAGGTCCACCTGCGGCACGGCA
>JBAVCA010000127.1:0-1678 GCA_049586475.1 Nocardioides sp. | reverse complement strand
ACCCCTACATCCTCCTGCACCAGGGCAAGATCTCGGCGATCGCCGACCTGCTGCCGCTGCTGGAGAAGGTCATCGCCGCCGGCAAGCCGCTCTTCATCCTCGCCGAGGACGTCGAGGGCGAGGCGCTTTCGACCCTGGTCGTCAACAAGATCCGCGGCACCTTCAACGCCGTCGCGGTCAAGAGCCCCGCGTTCGGTGACCGTCGCAAGTCGATGATGCAGGACATCGCGACCCTGACCGGTGGTCAGGTCATCGCCCCCGAGGTCGGCCTCAAGCTCGACCAGGTCGGTCTTGAGGTGCTGGGCCAGGCCCGTCGCGTCGTGATCACCAAGGACAACACGACCATCGTCGACGGTGCCGGCGACGCTGCCGAGGTCGAGGGTCGCGTCAACCAGATCAAGGCCGAGATCGAGAACTCCGACTCCGACTGGGACCGCGAGAAGCTGCAGGAGCGCCTGGCCAAGCTGGCCGGCGGAGTCTGCGTGGTCAAGGTCGGCGCAGCCACCGAGGTGGAGCTGAAGGAGAAGAAGCACCGGATCGAGGACGCTGTGTCCGCAACGCGTGCCGCCATCGAGGAGGGCATCGTCGCCGGCGGAGGCTCGGCCCTGATCCATGCCGTCTCCGTGCTCAACGACAACCTCGGCCTCACCGGCGACGAGGCGACCGGTGTCCGCATCGTGCGCCGCTCCGCCGACGAGCCGCTTCGCTGGATCGCTGAGAACGGCGGCGTCAACGGATACGTCGTCACCACCAAGGTCCGCGAGCTCGGAGTCGGACACGGCTACAACGCCGCCACCGAGGAGTACGGCGACCTGGTCGCGCAGGGTGTCATCGACCCGGTGAAGGTGACGCGCTCCGCGCTGGTCAACGCCACCTCGATCGCCTCGCTGCTGCTGACGACCGAGACGCTGATCGTCGAGAAGCCCGAGGAAGAGTCCGCAGCCGCTGACACCGGCCACGGTCACGGGCACTGATCGGCTGCTGGCCCGGCGCTGATCCAGGCGCCGGGCCAGCACGCTCCCCGACCCGCCGCTCCCCTGGGGGCGGCGGGTCGGTGACATTTGGGGGGGGGGCGACGTTCTGCAGCCGGCACGGCCGGCACGGCTGGTACGGCTGGTGCGCGAGGGAGGGGGCTGACTGGTGAGCACCCTCGGCCAAGCCCGGGACGGAAAATGTAGCCTTCTGGTCACATCTGGGACTTGATCGAGAAACGTCCCGGGTGGACGCTCGATGCATGTTGTGGAGAGTGCGGGCGACGATGCCGGACCGGCCCGGCTCCTTGGCCCGCCTGGCTGCCGGGTGCGGCGCAGCAGACGTCAACATCCTGGGGATGCAGGTCTTTCCGGGACCCGCTGCAGTCACCGACGAGCTGGTGGTGAGCGCTCCTGACGCCTGGGCCGCCGCGGACCTGGTGGTGCTGCTCGAACGAGCCGGAGCCGAGACCGTCGTCGTCCGGCAGTGCACGCAGGAAGCGCTCGACGACCAACCCGCGCGGTTCGTGCAGGCCGCACGGGAGGTGCTCGCCCAACCAGCGTCTTTTCCCGCCGTGGTCGCTCGTCTCTTCGACGCCGATGCCGATGCCGACCAGGTGAGTGCAGCGGCCGCCGACGCCGAGCAGGACGTGATGGAGCTGTCGGTGGGCAAGGTGCTGGTGCAGATCCGCCGCTCACCCGCATTC
>JBAVCA010000126.1:0-5095 GCA_049586475.1 Nocardioides sp. | reverse complement strand
GCCCGGGTCGTTCCGCCGCTGCGTCCGGAAACGAGGTGCGGCCGAGGGAGGAGAGACATCGCACGGCAGGCTCTGCGACGGGCGGACTACGGGATAGGTCTTCCGGTGGGCGCGGAGGGGATCGAACCCCCGACCACCTCGTTGTAAGCGAGGGGCTCTACCGCTGAGCTACACGCCCGGGCTTGAAAGCCGCGCCAGCCTAGCGGCCGTCGATCACTGGACAAAAAAGGCCGAACCGCTGGAGTCTCGGGTCACCAGCGGTTCGACTTGTGAAATGTTACCCACGGGGTGTCACGGAATCCAAACAGAGCCGAGATTTGATCTTCCGCGGTCTAGGCCACTGCCCGCAGCTGGGCGAGATGCTCGTCCAGGTCGCGCCCCTCGGGCGCGGCGTTGTGCACCGCCCAGCTCAAGTTCCCCTCCCGGTCGACGATGTAGGAGGAGCGGCGGGGGGCGCCGCGCTTCTCGTCGAAGACGTCGTAGGCGCTCGACACTTCGCCGTGCGGCCAGAAGTCGCTCAGCAGCGGGAAGTTCAGCCCGTCGCTGTCGGCGAACGCCCGCAACGAGTACAGCGGGTCGCACGAGATGGCCAGCACCTCGGTGTCAAAGGTCATGAACTCGTCGAGCCGGTCCCGGACCGCTGCCATCTCGCCGGTGCACACACCGGAGAAGGCGAACGGGTAGAACAACAGCGCCACGGCCTTGCTGCCGCGGTAGGACGACAAGGTCACGTCCTGGCCGAACTGGTCGCGCAACGTGAAGTCCGGGGCCGGGGCACCTAGGCGGAGCCCGCTCACTCGCTCAGCTCACGCTTGAGCACCTTGCCGGTCGCGTTGCGCGGCAGCTCGTCCATGAACACGATCTCGCGGGGCACCTTGTAGCGCGCGAGGTTCTGCTTCACCCAGGCCTTGAGGTCGTCCTCGCTGACCGAGGTGTCATCGCGGACCACGAACGCCCGCAGGCGTTGACCGAAGTCGGCATCGTCGACCCCGATCGCAGCGACCTCCACGACCGCCTGGTGGCGGGCCAGGCAGTCCTCGACCTCCTTGGGAAAGACGTTCTCGCCCCCGGAGACGATCATCTCGTCGTCGCGTCCCTCGATGTAGAGCAGACCGTCAGTACCGAAGCGTCCGACATCGCCGGACGACATCAGACCGTCGACGACCTCCTTGTGCCCGCCTCCGGTGTAGCCCTCGAACAGCAGGGAGTTGCCGACGAAGATCCGACCCGGTTGTCCGGTCGGTAGCTCGGCACCGTGGTCGTCCAGGATCTTGACCACCGTGGCAAAGGGCGGACGACCGGCGGTCGAGGGCGCGGCCCGAAGCTCTGGCGGGCCCGCGATCGCGGCATAGGCGACCTCGGTCGAGCCATAGGTGGAGAAGAGGTTGTCCCCGAACTGATCCATCCACGTCGTCGCCAGGTCACCGGGCAGCGCCGATCCGGAGCTGGCGACGACCTCGACGTGTCCGAGGTCGTAGCGGTCCTGGACCTCTTGCGGGAGGGCAAGGATGCGCTGGAGCATCACCGGGATGACCACGACCGACTGGCACCGCTCTGACGCGATGACCTCGAGGCACTCCTCTGCATCGAAACGACGTCGCAGCACCATCGTGGAGCCGAGCAGCATCGAGAGCGCGAAGTGAGCGAAGCCCCAGGTGTGGAAGAGCGGCGCTGCGATGTGGGTCCGCCAGCCGTACTTCAACGGGATGCTGTTGAGCAGCGACACCGCCGCGTCGATCCCGGCCTCGCTGCGAGGCGCACCCTTCGGTGTCCCGGTCGTGCCAGAGGTCAGGATGACGGTGCGGCCGTGCTTGTCGGGCGGCTCCAGGTCCGTCGAGTCATGTGACTCGATGAGCTGCTCGAGCGTCGCTGTGTCTCCTCGGCCCGATCCCTCGTCGTCGGTCCAGGCCAGGATTCGTAGGTCGACCGATGCATCGCTGACCAGGTCGCTGAACTCCTCGTCGTAGATGAGCACCGCCGGCTTGTCGCGCCCCAGCACCTCCGTGAGCTGCGGGCCTGCAAAGGCAGTGTTGAGGTACAGCGAATCGGCGCCGAGCTTGGCTGCGGCAATGCTCGCGTCGACGAAACCACGGTGATTGCGGCAGAGAATCGCCACCGCGTCCCCCTCACTCACGCCTAGCCCGCGCAGGGCATGAGCCAACGAGTTCGAGCGGGCGTGCATCTCAGCGAAGGTGAGGCTGCCGAGCTCATCGATCAGCCCGACCCGGTCCGGGCACCGCACAGCCAGGGAGGTGAACCCGCCTGCCGGCCCGGTCCCCCACTTCGCGACACAACGCCCCAGCCTCATCAACGTGAGCGGCGAGTAGGGACGGATGATCCCCGCCCTGAGGAGGACCTTCAGTGACGTCGTGGCCGCCAGCGCGCTGGCTCTCAGCTTGGTGTGCACGGCCGCAGCCTACGTGCCCGCCCATTGCTGATGCAGGCACTCGTCCGGCGACTCGTGCAGGGGGCTCATGCAGCGGGCTCGTGCAGGGGGGTCGTGCAGGGGGCTCATGCGTGGGGCTTGGGGGTGACCAGCCGCGTCGCCGACCAGTCCTTGCTCACCGTTGCGGTTGTGGTCTGAGCCAATCCTGCGATCGGGGCGGCCTCGGAGATATCGGCTGCGTCCACGGAGTTCGGCCGCCCGATCTTCGGGGTCAGGAGCCAGATCTCGCCGCCACCGACCAGGTCGGTGAGTGAGTCGACGAGTCCGTCGACCAGGTCTCCGTCATTGTTGCGCCACCAGAGAAGCACTACGTCGACGACGTTCCCATAGTCACCGTCGACCATGTCGGAATCGATGCAGTCCTCGATGGCTACCCGGAGCTCGTCATCGGTGTCGTTGTCCCAGCCCAGCTCCTGGATGACCATTCCGGCCTTGAAGCCCAATCGATCAGCAGCGCTGGTCTGGGTAGCTCCGCCACCCGCGGTCGAACTCAACGTGATCCTCCAGTCGTGGGTCGCCACCCGCTCACCGGGCGACGAAGGTGGGTGTAGTCCACCGGAGTTCTTCAGCCGACGCAACACCCCGCATGCTCATGGACTGCGAGCGTGGCTACCCGCGGGTAGATTTATACCTCCCTTCGCGCGTGCAACGATGACGGCGTGACCGAAGAAAACATCCCCACTTCAGGCACCCGCACGGGATCGCGCCCCTCCGTCATCCACGAGGGGCTGCCGACCCAGCTCCCCGACATCGACCCCGAGGAGACGAGCGACTGGATCGAGTCGTTCGACTCCCTCGTGGGCGAGCGCGGGCGTGAGCGTGCCCGGTACGTGATGCTGCGCCTCCTCGAACGAGCCCGCGAGATGAACGTCGGAGTACCCGCTCTGCGCAGCACCGATTACATCAACACGATCCCGCCCGAGCGCGAGCCCTGGTTCCCTGGGGACTACGAGGCTGAGCACCGAATCCGTGCTTTCATCCGCTGGAACGCTGCGGTGATGGTCTCCAGTGCCAACCGCAAGGGCCTCGAGGTCGGCGGGCACATCGCCACCTACCAGTCCTCGGCCAGCCTGTACGAGGTCGGCTTCAATCACTTTTTCCGAGGCAAGGACGCTGCGCCCGAGGTCGGCGCCGGCGGCGGAGACCAGATCTACATCCAGGGTCACGGCTCCCCGGGCATCTACGCCCGCGCCTACTTGGAGGGACGACTGAGCGAGGACCAGCTCTACCGCTTCCGCCAGGAAGTCCAGCACGGCGTCGGCCAGGGCCTGCCGTCCTACCCGCACCCGCGGCTGATGCCGGAGTTCTGGGAGTTCCCCACCGTCTCGATGGGACTGACCGCGATCAGCTCGATCTACCAGGCCCGCTTCAACCGCTACCTGCACAACCGCAACATCAAGAACACCGCGGACCAGCACGTGTGGGCGTTCATGGGCGACGGCGAGATGGCGGAGCCCGAATCGCTGGGCGCCATCCGGGTCGCAGCTCGCGAAGAGCTCGACAACCTGACCTGGGTCGTCAACTGCAACCTGCAGCAGCTCGACGGCCCGGTCACGGGCAACGGCAAGATCATCCAGGAGCTGGAGGCCAACTTCCGCGGCGCCGGGTGGAACGTCATCAAGGTCGTCTGGGGCCAGGGCTGGGACGCCTTGCTCGCTCGCGACGTCGACGGAGTCCTGGTCAACCAGATGAACACCACGGCCGACGGTCAGTTCCAGACCTACTCCACCGAGGACGGCGCGTACGTGCGCGAGAACTTCTTCGGCGGCGACCCTCGCCTGCGCGCGATGGTCGAGCACATGACCGACGCCCAGATCCAGAAGCTCCCCCGAGGAGGACACGACTACCGCAAGGTCTACGCCGCCTTCGACGCCGCCAAGAAGCATGTCGGCCAACCGACGGTGATCCTCGCCAAGACGATCAAGGGTTGGACCATCGACGCACTGGAGGGCAAGAACGCCACCCACCAGATGAAGAAGCTCACCCAGGACGACCTGAAGAAGTTCCGAGACAGGCTCTACCTGCCGATCTCAGACCGTGACCTCGAGCGTTCCTACGAGGAAACCGGTACCGCGCCGTTCTTCCACCCCGGCGCGAAGTCTCCGGAGATCGAGTACATGCTCGATCGACGCCGTCAGCTCGGCGGGGCCGTGCCCAGGCGGGTGCTGCGCGCCAAGCCGCTCACCCTGCCGGACAGCTCGATCTACGCAGAGCTGAAAAAGGGGTCGGGCAAGAAGTCGATGGCCACCACGATGGCCGTCGTCCGGTTGCTCCGGGACTGGATGAAGGACCCGGAGATCGGTCAGCGGATCGTCCCGATCGCCCCCGACGAGTACCGCACCTTCGGCATGGACTCGATGTTCCCTAGCGCCAAGGTCTACAACCCGGGCGGGATGAAGTACGAGTCGGTCGACCGCAAGTTGTTGCTGTCTTACAAAGAGGCCAAGGACGGTCAGATGCTCCACGAGGGCATCTCGGAGGCCGGCGCGATGGCGTCGGCGACCGCGGCCGGCTCGGCCTACTCCACTCATGGCGAGCACATGATCCCGTTCTACATCTTCTATTCCATGTTCGGCTTCCAGCGCACCGGCGACTCGATCTGGGCGATGGCCGACCAGCTCGCTCGCGGGTTCCTGATCGGTGCGACCG
>JBAVCA010000125.1:0-9564 GCA_049586475.1 Nocardioides sp. | reverse complement strand
CGGACTCCGCAGCGACGAGCGGGGCACCTGCCGAGAGCGGGGGCGGCGAGTGCGTCACGGGGATCGCCGGCTCCGGGTCACTGCGGACGACCCACCAGCACGTGAACGCCAGCCCGGCCGCCACCAGCACGGCCACGGCCGTCAGCTGGGGAGGGCCGAGGCGGACCCTGCCGTGCCACGCCGCCGGCACCCGATCCGGTGCGCGAGCCCGGAAGCGACGATGGGCGTGCCGACCTGGGACCAACAGTCGTGACGGTGCGGCTGCTTCGTCGCGCGTGCCGTCGCGGGTCCCGTCGGTGGGGGCCACCGCGTCGTCGCCCGCCGGTACGACGCTCAGCGGTGGCCTGGCCGCCACGAGGGAGTGGTTGGAGGACCAGTCGTCTCCTGCGGCGCGATCCAGCTCCCCGGCGACCGACGATCGGTCGGCTGCCAGCTGCGCCGAGAGCTCCGCCACGCGCCGGGCGACTGCGTCGTTGTGCGCTTGGGACGGGCGTCGAGATCGCATGGCCAGCAGGCTAGGAGCGCAGATCTGCTCCCTCGCCCGTGGAGACGTGACCTGGGGAGAGCCCGCTTCGTCGTCGGGGCTGTGGACGATGCGCGGGCACCTCAGCGACGGGGCGACACACAGACCGCGATGGTTCCGGGACCGACGTGCGCACCGAGCACCGCGCCGACCTGGGAGCACCAGACCTCCCGGCCCTCGAGCTGGTCAGCCAGTCGGGCGGACAGGATCTCCGCCAGACGTTCGGCGCGCTCCGGGTTGGCCAGGTGAGCCACGGAGACGTCCAGGGGCCCTGCCCCGGCGGCCTCGACGGCGAGCTCGGCGAGACGCGCCAGTGCCTTGGCCGAGGTGCGCACCTTCTCCAGGGGCGACACGACGCCGTCGCTGATCGTGAGGATCGGCTTGACCGCGAGGGCCCCCCCGAACAAAGCCGCTGCGGTGCCGACGCGCCCGCCGCGGCGCAGGTACTCCAGCGTGTCGACGTAGAAGAAGCTCGAGGAAGCCTCAGCGCGCACGAGTGCCGCGTGGGCTGCCTCCTCGACCGATGCACCCTGTCCGACCGCGTCGGCGGCGGCCAAGGCGGCGTACCCGGTCGCCACCCCCACCTGTCGGGAATCGACACAGACCACGCGCACCTCGGCGTCGCGACCAGCCAGCTGAGCGGACTCGAAGGTGCCACTCATGTCGCCCGACAAGTGCACCGAGAGGATCTGCTTGGCCCCGCCGAGCGCAAGCCGTTCGTAGAGGTCCCCGAAGACCGCCGGTGACGGCCGCGACGTGCTCACCGGCCGGTAGTCGCGCAGCGCCTCGGCGACCCGCTCCGGACTCGCCTCGGGCGAGCCCTCGTCGTAGGAATCGGCGCCGATCACGACCTGCAACGGCAGCACCACGATGCCGCGCTGAGCGGCCAGATCCTCGGGAAGGCAGGCCGTGGAGTCGGTGACGACGACGATCGAGCGGGCGGGCATGGGCACAGGTTAGCGACGCGCCGCGACCTCACCAGTCACACGACCACGTTGACCAGCTTGGGCTCGCGCACGATCACCTTGCGGATCTCCCGTCCGCCGATCGCAGCGGTCACCGTTGCGTCCGCTAGTGCCAACGCCTCCAGGTCAGCCGCCGTGATCGTCGGCGACACCTCCAGGCGAGCCTTGACCTTGCCCTGGATCTGCACGATGGCTGTCACCGTGTCCTCCACCAACAGGTCGGGATCGACGACGGGCCAGTTGGCGTGGGCGATCGGAGCCGGACGTCCCAGACGCTCCCACATCTCCTCGGCCACGTACGGCGCCACGAGCGACAACAGCACCGCCACCGCCTCGGTGGCCTCTCGCACTGCGGGGTCGGCCGGTCCGCAGCCGGAGTCGACCGCCTTGCGTGTTGCGTTGACCAGCTCCATCGTCCGAGCGATGACCACGTTGAAGCGGTGCCGTTCTACGAGCGTCTGGGCGTCGTCCACCGTCCGGTGCGTCACCCGTCGCAGCGCGAGGTCGCCCGTCGCAGGATCCACCCCGGGTGCAGCGGTGACATCTCCGGACAGCCGCCAAGCGCGCTGCAGGAATCGCAGCGATCCCGCCGGGCTCATCTCGGCCCAGTCGATGTCGTCCTCCGGCGGACCTGCGAAGACCAAGGTCAGCCGCACCGCATCCACGCCGAAGGTCTGGAGCTGGTCACCCAGGCTGACCCCGTTGCCGAGCGACTTGCTCATCTTCTTGCCTTCGTTGATCACGAAACCCTGGTTGAGCTGAGCCGAGAACGGCTCACCGACCTCCAGCAGCCCCATGTCGCGCAGTGCCTTGGTGAAGAAGCGGGCGTACAGCAGGTGCAGCACGGCGTGCTCGACGCCACCGATGTACAGGTCGACCGGCATCCGGGCGTTGGTCACCTCGGGGTCGAACGGACCGTCGGTGTAGTGGGGTGAGCAGAACCGCAGGAAGTACCACGACGAGTCCACGAACGTGTCCATCGTGTCGCTGTCACGTCTCGCGGGGCCGCCGCACGAAGGGCAGTCGACGTTCACCCAGTCCTCGGCCGCGGCCAGCGGCGACTCGCCCTTCGGCTTCAGGTCGGCGCCGCGCAGCTCGGGCAGCTCGACCGGCAGCTGGTCCAGAGGTACGTCGACCTCGCCACAGGCCGCACAGTGCACGATCGGGATCGGGACGCCCCAGTAACGCTGACGCGACAGCAACCAGTCACGCAGCCGGTAGTTGACCGTGCCGCGACCCCGGCCCGCGCCTTCGAGCCAAGCGATCGTCGACGACTTGGCCTCCGCGACTCCCATCCCGTCCAGGGAGATGTCGGCGTTGGCGGAGTTGATCGCCGGACCGTCCCCGACGAACGCGTCACCCTCCCAGTCGATCGGCGGCGCCACGGTCCGCACGATCGGCAGGTCGAACTTCTTCGCGAAGTCCCAGTCACGCTGGTCCTGTCCAGGCACCGCCATGATCGCGCCGGTGCCGTAGTCGGCCAGCACGTAGTCGGCCGCATAGATCGGCATCTCGGCACCCGTCACCGGGTTGGTGGCGTGCACGCCCAGGAAGACGCCGGTCTTGGGTCGGTCGGTGGCCAACCGATCCATCTCCGTGCTTCGACGTACCTCCTCCAGGTAGGTCTCGTAGGCGCCGCGCTGCTCGTCGGACACCAGCTCGGCAGCCAGGGAACCGTCCGGCGCGACCACCAGGAAGGTCGCGCCGAACAAGGTGTCAGGCCGGGTGGTGTAGACGGTCAGCGGCTCGGCCCGACCCGGGACCCGGAAGTCGACGTGGGCGCCTTCGGACCGACCGATCCAGTTGCGCTGGGCGCTGACTACTCGCGCCGGCCAGTGGGCCTCCAGGTCATCCAGCTCGGTCAGCAGCTCCTCGGCGTAGTCGGTGATCTTGAAGTACCACTGGGTCAGGTCTCGCTTGGTCACCACGGCGCCGCATCGCTCACAGGCACCGTCGACGACCTGCTCGTTGGCCAGTACCGTCTGGTCGTTGGGACACCAGTTGACCGGGCTCTTCTTGCGGTAGGCCAAGCCCTGCTCGCGGAACTTCAGGAACAGCCACTGCGTCCAGCGGTAGTACTCCGGGTCGGAGGTGTGCAGGCGCCGCGACCAGTCGAAGGCCAGGCCGTACTTCTTCATCGAGTCTGCTTGGGTCTCGATGTTGGCGTAGGTATAGGTCGCCGGGTGCTCGTCGTTGCGAATGGCCGCGTTCTCGGCGGGCAGACCGAAGGAGTCCCACCCCATCGGGTTGAGCACCTCGTAGCCGCGGAAGCGCCAGTAGCGCGCGACTACGTCGTGCAGCGCATAGACCTCGGCGTGACCCATGTGCAGATCGCCGCTCGGGTAGGGAAACATCGTCAGTGCGTAACGCCCCTGCTTCTCCCCCGAGATGACTGCCGCGTCGTCGGCTCGGAACGGGTCGAGCTCCGCCCAGACCTGCTGCCACTTTCGCTCGATCGCAGCAGCGTCGTAGGTCGTAGGGACGTCGGACTCGGACGGTGTGTTCATCGGACAGTTCTCCTGCTGGGACGGGCTCGGCGTGCTCGGGACATGAAAAAACCCCTCGCATGGAGGGGTAGCCGCGCGATCATCGATCGATCAGCGCGGCTGTCCAAGAAGCAGGGTGCGGGGGCTCATGCCGTCATCCTAGCGCTTCCCGTCGCCGATCGTCGCAGGGCTTGATCTGGGCGCCCTCACCCGCCGGCGAGCACCGAGTCCAAGAACTCCACCTGAGCCGAGACCGATCGCTCGAAGGTATCGCCCTGGTAGATGTCGAAGTGGCCCACGTCGAAACGCTCCACCTGCACCCGTCCCCTGGTCTTGGTCGCTACCCGTTCGACCGCGGATGGCGGTGCGATGGTGTCGGCGGCCGCCACGACGAGCAGCAGCGGCATCGACAGCTTCGAGGAGGATGCGACCGGCCGGTTGACGAGGATCGGCAGGATGCCTCGAGCCAGCATCCTGTTCTCGAAGGTGGGCCCCATGATGATCTCGTAGCCTGACAACCCATCATGAGAGGTGATCGCCGCGAGCTCGCCTGGAGCCGCGACGATCGGGATCGAGTAGTCCCGCTGGACGACACCGCGCACAGCGTGGGCGGTCAGGCGCAGCAGCTGACCCACACCGGCGTACTTGACGATCTCGACCACCGCGGCGAGACCGTCCATGGCCGCTCCCTGCGCGATCACGGCTGCGACGCGGGGGTCTCCGGCTGCAACCGCGACCACGTGGCCGCCCGAGTAGGAGCTGCCCCAGAGCACCACTCGGTCAGGATCGATGCCATCAAGGCCGCGCACCTGGGAGACGACGCTGCGGTAGTCGTCGCGGTGCCGGCGGTGGTCGACGTTCTGCCGCGGGCTGCCTGCGGAGGTTCCGAAGCCTCGGTAATCGAAGATCACCACGTCCGCCCCGGCGGCGGCGAACCGCTCCGCGAATGGCGTCAGCCCGGCATCCTTGGTGGCCCCGAAGCCGTGGGCCATCACCACGCACGGCCTACCGGAGGCGGTGGTCCACGCGTCTGTCTCAGCGCGGTAGTGCCAGGCAGCCAGCGCGTCGCCGTGACTGGTCAGGGAGAGGTCGGAGCGGGTCACCCTACGATCTCAGCATGACTGTCAACACTGTTCCGGACATGTTTCGCCTCGACGGCCGAGTCGCCGTCGTCACCGGCGCCTCGAGCGGCCTCGGGGTCGCCTTTGCCCAAGGTCTGGCCGAGGCCGGCGCCGACCTGGCTCTCGGTGCACGCCGCGTCGACAAGCTCGCCGACACCGCGGCGCTGGTCGAGGGCGTGGGCAAACGGGCGCTCACCGTGGCCACCGACGTGGCCGACCCGGACTCGTGCAGCAACTTGGTGGCAATGGCCATGGAGGAGTTCGGACGCGTCGACATCTTGATCAACAACGCCGGCGTCGGCACCGCGGTCCCAGCGACCCGCGAGACGCCCGAGCAGTTCCGTCAGGTCATCGACGTCAACCTGAACGGCTGCTACTGGATGGCCCAGGCATGCGGGCGGGTGATGCAGCCCGGCTCGAGCATCATCAACATCTCCTCCGTGCTCGGCCTCACCACCGCCGCTCTTCCTCAGGCTGCCTACGCCGCTTCCAAGGCAGGTCTGATCGGGATGACCAGGGACCTGGCCCAGCAGTGGACCGGGCGCAAAGGGATCCGGGTCAACGCCATCGCGCCGGGGTTCTTCGCTTCCGAGATGACCGAGCAGTACCCGCCGGGCTACCTCGAGCAGATGAACGCGCGGATCCCGATGGGACGCAAGGGTGACCCGGCCGAGCTGGCCGCCACGATCGTGTGGCTGGCTTCGGACGCGGCCGGTTACGTCACCGGTCAGACCCTGGCGGTCGACGGCGGGATGACGATCACCTGAGCCTAGGCGCTGCTCATGGCGATCGCCCGGACGGCGGCCGAGGTGTAGGTGTCGGCGGGAGCATCAGGTCCTCGTCGGCACCTGGGGGGTCGGTCGTCAGGTCGTCAGGGTCGTCACGTGCCCAGCCTGCCGCCGCCACCGTGCCCGAGCGTGGCCGAGCGCGGCCGCGTCGGCGTACCCGAGCCTGGCCGCGACGGCAGCGACCGGCATGGTGGCTCGACCACTGAGCAGGGCCGTCGCAAGCGAGGACCGCACCTCGTCGAGGAGCTCCTGGTAGCCGACCCCTTCCCCGCGGAGCCGGCGTCGCAAGGTGCGTTCGCTGAGCGCCAGCGCTGCCGCGACGTCGCCCATCGGCGCACCGTGCTCCAGCCGTTGGGTGATCAGGATGCGCACGTCCTGCGACAGCCCTGACCGCCCGCGACGCGGGTCGACGATGTCGGCGCAGATCTGCGCGGCCAGCGACTGGCGTTGCGGGCTGCGCTCGGGCAGCGGTCTGCCCAGCTGGTCGGCCGCAAAAGTGATGGTGGCTCCCCACGGTTGCTCCCATGTCAGTACCGCGCCCACACCTCCTGGTACGAGGCTCTCGAGCACCCGGTGCACAGCCACTGCGTCGCGTTCCAGGAGGAAGCGACGCACGTCAGCGGGCAGGGTGGATCCAGCAAGGCTCACCACGACCTGCTCGTCCACCACCTCGGCGCGGGGCAGGGCGAAGGCGTGGCTGAGGTCGATGTAGCGGACCGCAAAGGACATCGCCTCCAACACGTTTCGGCTCGCCAGGATCGCGTAGCCGAATGCTCCGAAGGTTGCGGCCTCATAGCGCTCCCCTACAGCTGCGCCCACCTCGCCCAGCAGGTGGTGCAGCGTGCGTATGACGCGCAGCTCCTGGGCCGCTGTCACTTCGCGATCGCGCCCCGCCAGGTCCTCGGCGCGTAGGCCGGTGCCGATCAGCGCCCGTCGTGGCGAGACGCCTGCATCCTCGGCAAAGCCAAGCAGCACCGTCAACGCAGTCGACGCGCGAGGGAAATCCCAGTGCCCGGCGGTAGGTTCGAGACGGACCACAGGCATGTCCGGAATTATCAACCATGGTTTCGACATCGACTACCGGCCGCACCCTCAGCCCTCTAAATTCGACTCATGAGTAGTCCAGCAACGCCGCGTGTCGTCATCATCGGAGCAGGCTTCGGAGGACTCGGGGCGGCTCGCGCCCTGCTTCAACGCGGCATCACCGACATCACGGTCCTCGAGCGAGCCGACGGCATCGGAGGGGTCTGGCGTGACAACACGTATCCCGACGCCGCCTGCGATGTGCCCTCGCCGCTCTACTCGTGGTCGTGGGCGATCAACTCCGCGTGGGGCCGGCGCTACTCCAAGCAGCCCGAGATCCTCTCTTACCTCCGCGATGCTGCTGAGCGCGAAGGACTGACCGATCTGGTGGTCACCGGTGCCGCCGTCACGTCCTGCGTCCTCGACGGCGCGACCTGGTGCGTCACGACGGCGGACGGCACGACGTACGAGGCCGATCTCGTCGTCTCGGCGGTGGGTCAGCTCTCCAACCCGGTGATCCCGCTGCTCCCCGGCTCGGAGACTTTCGCCGGACCCGCGTTCCACTCCGCCCAGTGGCGTCACGACGTCGACCTCTCCGGCCAGCGGGTGGCGGTGATCGGCACCGGCGCGAGCGCCATCCAGTTCGTCCCCGGGATCGTCGACCAGGTGCAGGCGATGACGATCTTCCAGCGCTCCGCGCCCTATGTCATTCCGAAGCCGGACCAGGGATACACGGCACGCCACCATCGCGCGTTCGCCCGGTGGCCTCGGCTCCTCAGCGTGGAGCGCGGGGCCACCTTCCGCCTGACCGAGCTGCTCAACGCAGCGCTCGGCGGGCAGGTGCGCTGGTCCAAGGCGCTGCTGGCTGCCCTGGGCGCCATTTGGAAGCTTCACCTGCGACGTCAGGTGAAGGACGCAGCCTTGCGCGCCAAGCTCGTGCCGGACTACGAGATCGGGTGCAAGCGGATCCTCTTCTCCAACGACTGGTACCCGGCGCTCGACCGCGACCACGTCGAGGTCGTCACAGACGGCGTCGCCGCGATCGAGGCCGAGGGTGTACGGGATGACGCGGGCGTGCTGCACGAGGCCGACGTGATCATCTGGGGCACAGGATTTGCAGCCACCGCGTTCCTCGCCGACGTCTCGGTGATCGGCGAGAACGGCGCCGACCTGCATGCCGCCTGGGCCGACGGCGCTCGCGCCCACCTGGGGCTCTCCGTGCCCGGCTTCCCGAACTTCTTCGCGATCTATGGTCCGAACACCAATCTCGGTGGCAGCTCCATCATCGCGATGATGGAAGCCCAGGCCGGCTACGTCGCCCAGGTCGCGCAGCGCCTTGCCGACTGCGGAGCTCGCCGGGTGGAGGTGCGCGAAGCGGTCTACGCGGCCTACGACCAGGAGATGCAGTCGCGGCTCTCCACGACGGCCTGGACCGGGTGCGACAGCTGGTACGTCGACGGCTCGCGGATCACCACCAACTGGCCGGGCAAGGTCAGCGAATATCAGCAACGCACTGCCGAGGTGGACTGGTCAGAGCTCAGCCTGACCTGAACCACGCCCCGAGGTTGGACGGCTCCTGCACGGACGGTCGGATCGTTGTCATCCGCCGCCTGCGCGCTTCTTCGTGCCCCGCAGCGGGGCAGCCGCCGCCGGGTCCTCCGGCCAGGCGTGCTTTGGGTAGCGCCCGCGCAGATCGGCCCGCATGCCCGGGTATCCGGTCGTCCAGAACGACGCCAAGTCGGCCGTCACAGCGGCGGGGCGGCCGGCCGGGGAGAGCAGGTGGAGCAACACGGGCACGCGGCCGTCAGCCAGGCGCGGGGTGCCGGTGGCGCCGAACATCTCCTGCACGCGGACTGCCAGCACTGGCTGCTCCGCGGCATAGTCGATTCGTGCCGAGCTGCCGCTCGGTACGCTGAGGCGCTCGGGGGCGAGCTCGTCGAGACGGCTCGCCGCGGGCCAGGGCAGCAGCCGGCGCAGTCCTGCGAGGACGTCGATGCGGTGGAGGTCGCGGGTGCTGCGGACCCGGGCCAGCTCAGCGCCCAGCCAGGTGCCGATCGTGTCGAGCAGCCCGGAGTCGCTGACGTCGGGCCACGGCTCGCCGAGGGTGCGGTGCAGAAAATCGAGCCGGAGACGTAGGCCGGTAGCGGCCTCGCTCCACTGCAGCACTCCGAGGCCGTCGCGGCTCAGCCCGTCGCGCAACGCCTGCGCGACGAGCTCGGCCGGCGGGTCCGCAACGGGTGCGGCGCCGAGCTCGATGGCGCCGAGGCGGGTCACCCGACGGGCCACGATCCGACCCGCTTCCCACCGCACGTCGTCGTGCTCCTCCCAGAAGCTCAGGGCAGCGTCGAGGGCCAGGGACTCGTCCAGCGGCGCCGCCGATCGCACCAGTGCGTCACGCGCTCTCGGGCTGCGGTCGACGTCCGCCACGGCGATCCACGACACTCCGGTCAGCGACGTCGCCTCCCGCGGCAGGACCGCCCCGGTCCCCGAGACCATCAGGTAGGTGCCGGCGTCGCTCGTCCCGGGGCGCCGTCGTGCGATCCGGCCGGGGTGGGCCAGTGCGACCACCGTGCCGACGGCGAGGTCGTCCGAGAGACCGGGCTCGCCAGGGTGCCCGCGCAGGTCGCCGGGCAGGGCGCTGACCAGCCGCCGTACGGC
>JBAVCA010000124.1:0-7166 GCA_049586475.1 Nocardioides sp. | reverse complement strand
AGGCTGCTGCGGCGAAGAAGGCGCCGGCTGCCAAGAAGGCTGCTCCGGCGAAGAAGGCTGCTCCGGCCAAGAAGGCTGCGGCCAAGAAGGCTCCGGCCAAGAAGGCTCCGGCCAAGAAGGCGCCGGCTGCCAAGAAGGCTGCTCCGGCGAAGAAGGCTCCGGCTGCCAAAAAGGCACCGGCTGCCAAGAAGGCGGCTCCAGCGAAGAAGGCGCCGGCCAAGAAGGCTCCGGCTGAGAGGAAGGCGTCACCGGCTGGGAGGAAGGCATCCCCGGCTGGGAGGAAGGCTTCTCCGGCTGAGAGGAAGGCGTCCCCGGCTGGGAGGAAGGCGTCTCCCGCTAAGTAGTCCTGGCCTCAGGTCAGCAGGACGGGTCGCTTCCCTCGCGGGGAGCGACCCGCTTCCGTCTCCGACGACGACGACGTCGCCCTTCACCAGCCCGGCACTCGCGACAACAACCTGGACGTCTCAGGGCCGAGTCCGAGGGCGGCAGCCTGACGGAGGTCGTCGAGATCATCGACGTCGCGGCGCAGGGAGGGAAGTGCTCCCCGCAGGGCCAAGGCGCCCGCCACCAGGTGCGCATGAGCGGAGTCGACGCCGAACTGTGGATCGAACTCGTCATAGGACGAGGTGTAGAGCGTCGTACCGGTACCGTCAGCGTCGACCACGACACTCGGGCCTTCCGGTCCGGCAGCAGCGAGGGCCTCGTCGAGGTCTGCAGGTCGCAGCGCCGGCAGGTCGGCCAGCAACGCCGCGGGGACGAGGTCCGGCCAACGCCGTCGGGCGTCGGCCACGGCCTGCCTCAGAGCGGGATTCAGCCCCGTGCTGTCTCCGTCGGGCAGGCTCGTGCACCCCTGCGTGGAAAACCGCGCCGCGAAGGATGCGTCGTCGGTGACGACGAGCACTTGCGCGACCTGGGAGGCCGCGAGGCAGGCAGCGGTGGTGTCCAGGGCAAAGGACTCCGCCAGGTCACGTCGCAACAAGTCGGTGAGACCGACCAGGCGCGACTTGCCGAAGGCGGGAGGCTTGACCGGCACCACGACGACGTACTGCTGCATTCGTGGCATCCAATCAGGCCGCGCAGCCACGCCCGGCTCGGGGTGACCGCGTGGCGTTGCGGTCCTACCTGGAGTGTCGCCGAGTAACCTGCACTCCCGTGAGAGCTCGCAAGCTGGACCAGCCCCGGGGCTGGACCTTCACCCTGGGCGCGGTGATCCTCAAGCCGCTGCTCTTCCTGACCACCAAACCGGACTGGACCGACGGACTGAAGATCCCGGCCAGCGGCGGGTGCGTCATCGTCATCAACCACCTGTCGCACATCGATCCCCTCACTGCCGCGGTGTTCACCCACGATCACGGTCGGCTGCCGCGCTATCTCGCGAAGTCGGGCCTCTTCCGCAACCGGTTCCTGGGCCATTTTCTCCGCTCGGCCGGCCAGATCCCGGTCCAGCGAGCCTCCACGAGTGCCGCCGGGGCGTATGCGGCCGCGGTGGAGGCGGTGCGGGCAGGGGAGTGCGTGGTGATCTATCCCGAGGGCACCATCACCCGTGACCCAGCGCTGTGGCCGATGACCGGCAAGAGCGGTGCCGCTCGGATCGCCCTGGAGACCAAGTGTCCGGTGATCCCGATCGGGCAGTGGGGAGCGCAGGATCTCTTGGCGCCCTACGCCAAGCGACCCGACCTCTTCCCGCGCAAGGTGATCCGCATCCGCGTCGGTGACCCCGTCGAGCTGAGCGACCTCGAGGACCTTCCTCGGTCGGCCCAGGTGCTCGCCGAGGCGACGGAGCGGATCATGGGGGCCATCACGAGCATCGTCGAGGAACTGCGCGGGGAGATCGCCCCGTCGGAGCGCTTCGACATGAAGAAGGCGGGGTCCGACGACGGGCGCCCGCGGAAGGAGACCGGATGAGCGGCACTGACCTGGGCACGAGCAAGGGCAAGGGCAAGGTTGCGGTGCTGGGGGCCGGGTCATGGGGCACCGCCTTCTCGATCGTGCTCGCCGACGGCGGAAACGACGTGACGATGTGGGCTCGCCGTGAGGAGATCGCAGCAACGATCAACAGCGAGCGCGAGAACACCGACTACCTCCCCGGCATCCAGCTGCCCGAGAGCGTCAGCGCCACCTACGATGTCGAGAGAGCGTTGAGCGGAGCCGACGTGGTCGTGTTGGCCACCCCGTCGCAGACATTGCGGGACAACCTGACTGCCTGGGCGCCCCACATCGACTCGAAGGCCGTGATGGTCTCGCTGATGAAGGGGGTCGAGCTCGGCACGCTCAATCGGATGAGCGAGGTGATCCATCAGGTCACCGGGGCCGGCCCGGAGCGGATCGCAGTGATCAGCGGTCCCAACCTCGCCAAGGAGATTGCCCGTCGTGAGCCCGCCGCCTCGGTGGTGGCCTGCGCCGACCACGATGTCGCCCGGACGCTCCAGGCGCGCTGCCACTCACCGGCCTTTCGGCCCTACACCAGCATCGACGTGCTCGGCTGCGAGCTCGGCGGCGCCTACAAGAATGTCGTGGGCCTGGGCGTGGGCATGGCCGTGGGTCTCGGGTTCGGGGACAACACCACCGCTTCGCTGATCACGCGTGGTCTCGCCGAGACCGCGCGCCTGGCGATGACGCTCGGCGCCAACCCGCTGACGCTGATGGGACTTGCCGGTCTAGGAGACCTGGTGGCCACCTGCTCCTCGCCCCTGTCCCGCAACCGCAGCTTCGGCGAGAAGCTCGGCCAAGGCCTGACCACCGAGGAGATCTACGCCTCCACCCGTCAGGTCGCCGAGGGGGCCAAGTCTTGCTCGTCGCTGCGAGCTCTGGCCGAGGAGTCCGGGTGCGACGCTCCCATCGCGCGCTACGTCGACGAGGTCGTGGCCGGTCAGATAACCGCGACCGAGATGATGGACGCAATGCTGGCCCGCGACATCAAGTCGGAGATGGGCTGACATCGTCCAGTGACACGGAGCTGGGAAGTCGTGCGCCGGCGGTGTTGATCAGCGGGTGATCGTCGTCGGTCACCCGCTGCCCGCCCGCAGGTCCCGCGGCTCAGCCGCCGGGAACGACGTCGTCCAGCGCGCCGACCAGATCGGTCCAGAGATCTTCGACGTCCTCGATGCCGACCGACATCCGCACCAGCCCCTCCGGGATCGTGCGGGCCTCGGTCTTCCAGCGCCGGCGCCGCTCGAAGGTCGATTCCACCCCGCCCAAGGAGGTGGCGTGAACCCACAGGCTCGTCTTGCGCACCAGGAGATCGGCGGCGAGCTCCCCGTCGAGCACGATCGAGACGATCGCCCCGAAACCCGGGTAGCGGACTTCTGAGATGGCCGGGTGCTCGCGCAAGCGCGGCAGCAGAGCTTGCGCGTTGGCCTGCGCACGCTCGACGCGCAGGTGGAGGGTCCGCATGCCGCGCAACGCGAGCCAGGCCTCCAGGCTGCCCGGCACGGAGCCCGTGAGGGACCGACGATTCTTCAGCACGGCGTACAGCTCGTCGCCCTGGTCCCCAGCGACCACGAGGGCACCCAGGAGCACGTCGCTGTGCCCGCTGAGGTATTTGGTGGCCGAGTGCACGACGATGTCGGCTCCCAGCGAGATCGGCTGCTGGAGCAAGGGGGTGGCAAAGGTGTTGTCGACCACGACGTAGGCGCCGGCCTCGTGGGCAGCCGCAGCGATGGTCTCGATGTCGGCGAGCTCCAGCGCCGGATTGGTAGGCGTCTCCAACCACACCAACGCGGCGTCCTGGCACGCCGCAACGACAGCGTCTGTGTCCTCGATGTCCACGAGCTGAGCGGTGAGCCGGCCACGCGCCTCCAGGTCGGCCAGCGACATGATGCTGCCGTGGTAGGCGTGCTGCGGGGCGACGACCTTCGCTTCGTTCCCGACGAGGTCCAGGACGGCGGTCACGGCCGCCATGCCCGAGGAGAAGGCGAGGCACCGCCCGCCCTCGAGAGCGCCGAGAACATCCTCGAACGCACTCCACGTGGGGTTGCCGTACCGGCCGTACTCCAGGTCGCCACCGGCGACATAGGTCGAGGCCATCGAGATGGGCACGTTCAGCGGGGCATCCGGTTCGTGCGGCGGTCGACCTCTCGTGACCGCGACTGTGGCGGGGGAGAGCTTGGCGGACGGCACGGCAGCCGGTGCAGGTGTCAGATCTGGCATGCCTCCGAGGATAGGGTCGGGGTCGTGCCTGGCTCCGATCGCACCTGCCGCCCCCGCGTCGCCGTCGTCTACGGCGGCCGCTCCAGCGAGCACGGGATCTCCTGCGTCACGGCCGGCAGCGTTCTGGCCGCCATCGACCGCGACCTCTACGACGTGGTGGCCATCGGCATCACCCCCGACGGTCGGTGGGTGCTGGAGTCCGGCGACGTCGAGCACCTTCGTCTGGGCGACGACGACGGCCTGCCCAGCGTCGACCCGTCCCAGCCGGGCGTGCTGCTGAGCCAGGCTGCTCACGGGACCGACCTGCTGGTCGCACAGGACTCGCGGCCCCCGGAGGTCTTCGGCCAGGTGGATGTGGTTTTTCCCGTCCTGCACGGGCCCTGGGGTGAGGACGGCACCGTCCAGGGCATGCTCGAGATGGCGGGCGTGCGCTATGTCGGGGCGGGGGTGCTGGCTTCGGCGGTCAGCATGGACAAGTCCTACATGAAGATCGTGCTGGCGGCCGCCGGTCTGCCGGTCATGTCGGGCCTCACCGTGACGGCCTCCGACTGGCACCGCGACCCTGACGACGTACGCCGGCGGGTTGTCGAGCTGGGGCACCCGGTCTTCGTGAAGCCGGCCCGCGGCGGTTCCAGCCTGGGAGTGTCGAAGGTCCGCAGCGCTGACGAGCTCGACGGGGCTCTGGCGCTGGCTCTCGAACACGATCCGCGCGTGCTCGTGGAGGTCTCCGCCCAGGATGCGCGGGAGGTGGAGTGCGGGGTGCTGCAGGGCTCGGACGGTGTGCCGGGGACCACCCGTCCCGCTGAGATCCGTGTCGACGCGGCCCGCGACTTCTACGACTTCGAGGCCAAGTACCTTCCGGGCCAGGCGACCGAGATCGACCTGCCGGCGAACCTGCCCGCAGAGGTAGAGGCACAGGTGCGGGCTCTGTCGGCGCGGGCATTCGACGCGGTGGGGTGCGAGGGGCTGGCGCGGGTCGACTTCTTCGTGCTGCCCGACGGGTCGCTGGTGATCAACGAGATCAACACCATGCCCGGCTTCACCCCGACCTCGATGTTCCCCCAGATGTGGGCTGAGTCGGGAGTGGACTACCCCGCGCTCGTCGACCGGTTGTTGCATCTCGCCCTACGTCGCGAGACCGGGTTGCGCTAGCCACTCGCCCTTACCATCCGCATCTGCAAAGAACTTGCTGCGCCCACCCGGAGGTACTCGAACATGTCATCGCTTCCACCCACGAGCGACCTCGAGTCGCGCGAGCGTGACGGGTCGGGGTCCGAGCGGCACGTGCCGGATCGGCGGGGCGTGCTGAGGCGGGTTCCCGGGGAGGTCTACGTGCTGGCCGCGATCGCCGCGGTGAGCCGATTCGCGTTCCTCGGCTCCCCGAAGGCCATCGTCTTCGACGAGGTCTACTTCCGCGAATACGCACTGCGGTACCAAGAGGGCACGTACTACTTCGACCTGCACCCGCCCCTCGGGAAGCTGCTCCTCGGAGCCTGGGCCTGGATCAGCGGCACCGACGTGAGCGCGACCGGGACCGATCCCGCCGTGGCGCTGCGGCTCATTCCAGCGCTCGCCGGGACAGCACTGATCATCGCGTTCTACTTCCTGCTTCGCAGGCTTTCCGGGAGCCGACGGATCGCGACGCTGGGCGCCGGACTGCTGCTGCTCGACAACGCGCTGCTCGTGGAGTCGCGCTTGACCACCCTGGACAGCATGTTGCTGCTCTTCGGGATCGGGGGAGTGACGCTCGCGCTGAGGGCTCGGGAGCACCAGTCGAAGACCTCGCGCGGCTACTGGCTGCTGCTCCTGGCTGCCGTGGCCCTCGGCGGAGCTGCGGCGTCGACCAAGCTGACCGGCCTGGGCGCCCTGGGTCTGGTCGGCGTGATCTGGCTGCTGGACCTCCTGAGACGTCGTCAAGATCTCCGGCGACGCTGGAAGTCGGTCGTGGGCCAAGGACTGATGCTGATCGTGGTCCCGATCACGATCTACACGGCAAGCTTTGCGGTCCACTTCTCGCTGCTGCCCGAGAGCGGCCAGGGCGACGCGTTCATGTCGCAGGAATTCCAGGCGACGCTCGAGGGAAACCCGAGCTACTCGCCGGGCACCGGTCTCAGCTTCGCCGGCAAGTTCACCGACCTGAACCGGGCGATCCACCAGTACGAGCTGTCGCTCAACGACGTGACTCACCCGTACCAGTCGTCGTGGACGAGCTGGCCGGTCAACAAGCGCGGGGTCTTCGTGTATCTCGCGGCCGCCGACAACGAGAAGTCGAGCTACATCTACGTCCTGGGCAACCCCGTCGTCTGGTGGGGGGTGGTGCTCGGTGCGGCGGTCGTGATCGGCGGCTGGGCTCTGCGGCGGGAGCGCTTCAGGCCATATCGCTGGCCGCTCGGTTTCCTGGCCTTCGCCTGGGCGGTGAACTACTTCCCGTTCGCGCTGATCGAGCGTCCGATGTTCATCTACCACTACTTCTTCGCGCTGATGTTCAGCTTGGCCTTCGTCGTGATCGGCCTGGGCGTGCTGACCGGCTGGATCGAGGACAGACCGAGGCCGTTCTCGTTCGGCTCGCGACTCTCCGCAGTGGGGTTCTGGTCGATCCTGGGTGTGGCTGGTCTCGTGTTTCTCTACTTCGGCCCGATCACCTACGGCATCCCGCTGACCCCAGAGGAACTCGACAGCCGTATGTGGCTCTCGTCCTGGCGGTGAGTGACGATGGCCCTCCTCTACCTGGTCTCGGCGCTCGCGCTCGGCGCGGCGTTGGTCCGCTGCTCTCCCTTCCCCCTGTACCGCTTCGAGGCGGCCGCGGCGGCCGTCGTCCTGGGTCTCTTCGGGTGGACGTGGCTGGCCTTCCTCGTCTCGTGGTTCCTGCCTTACGACGTCGGCCTCCCGTTGGCCGTCGTGCTCGCCGGCGCAGCTGCTCTCGTGCTCTGGAGCAGAGGCGCCACCACCCGGCGTCCGCTCGAGGGCGGTCGTCGGGCGTGGGTCGTGTGGGGCGTCGCAACCGCGCTGTCAAGCAC
>JBAVCA010000123.1:0-6956 GCA_049586475.1 Nocardioides sp. | reverse complement strand
GCCCGACCGCGGCGAGCACGTAGTCGCCGTCGACGACGATCTCCGGCCGCTCGGGCAGCTGCCAGCCGCCGTCCTGACCGGCGGTCGGTCCGACGGAGCCATCGAGCACGCGCGCTGCAACGCCCTCGCGTCCGTGCCGCAGCACGCCACCTGATGCGACCACCAGGTCGACCTGGCGCAGGTCCACACCGGAGCGCTCGACGAGCCGTCCGCCCGGACCGAGGACCACCTTGCTGCGTCCGGCATGCCGCCGCAGGGCCAGAGCGACAGCGGCGCGCGCGATCGCCTCGTCGTCGTCGCGATCCCCCTCGCTCTCGGGCAGGTAGGCCGGGTCCGCGACGCGGGCAGCAGCCGCGCCGGTCAGGTCGGTCAGGCCGGCCGACTCGACGGTGCTGAGCGCCGACCAGCGCATCCCCAGGTCGCCCTCCACGGTGCGGGTCTGGGGCGTGGCGGCCACGACGTCACGCGCCAGGCCGGCGTCTTCTGGATCGAGCTCGACGACCGAGTGAACGTCGGTCGTGGCGCCGCCGACGTCGACGACCACCACGTCTCCAGCCACCTCGGCAAGCACCTCGACCCCGCTGAGGACGATGTCGGGGGTCGCCCCGCGCACCAGGGCGCGGAAGGCTCGTCCGTCCTCGCGTGAGCTGAGCTTCTTGCCACCGATGACGTGGGACAGGAAGACCTGCCTGATCGCAGCGCGCGCGCTCTCGGGCCGGAGCACTCCGATCCGAGGGACGACGTTGTCCGCCACCACGTGCGGCACGTCGCCGAGAATCGAGCTCACCTCGGCCACGGCCTCGGTGTTGCCGGCGAGGACCACCGGTCCCTGCCACCCGGCGGCCACCAGGGCGTGAGTCGCGGTCACCAGTACCTCGGCGTTGCCTCCGTCGGTGCCACCGGTGAGCAGCACCAGATCGGGTGGCGGCGTCGTTCGCTCGAGCACCGCCTGCACGTCGGCGTCCGGGCCGCTCCCGGCAGCGGCCACGACGGCCACGACCTTGCCGCCGCTCGACAGTGCTACCCGGCGTCCGGCTTCAGCGGTCACCAGCTCCTCGTTGCCGACGACCAAGATACGTAGGCCGCCGCCGGCGCTGGAGCAGGCGAGCACCTCAGCACTGGACGCCCGAGGGTCCTGAGCGACCAGCGAGACCATGCAGGCGTCGTAGCCGTCGAGCACGTCGGTCTCGATCGTGGTGCGGTGCTCGGCCGCTGCGACGATGCGGCCCGTTCTCAGGTCGACCAGGGACGTCTTGGTGAAGGTCGAGCCGAAGTCCGCGCAGATGACCGCGTTGCTGGGGTCAGCCGAGGGCACGGTCGAGGTCCGCGATCAGGTCCTCGACGGTCTCGATCCCGACACTGAGCCGCACCAGGTCGGCGGGCACCTCGAGGGCGGTGCCGGCGACGCTGGCGTGCGTCATCCGACCCGGGTGCTCGATGAGGGACTCCACGCCCCCGAGGGACTCCCCCAGGGTGAAGACCTGGGTGCGCTCACAGACCTCGAGCGCCTTGGCCTCGCCGCCGCTGACCCGGAAGGACACCATGCCGCCGTACCGCTTCATCTGGCGCGAGGCGATCCGATGACCCGGGTGGTCGGCGAGTCCGGGGTAGACCACGGAGTCGACCCGTGGGTCCGCGGTGAGGAACTCCACGACCCTCTCGGCGTTGTCGCAGTGCCGGTCCATCCTCACCCCCAGCGTCTTGAGCCCGCGCAGGGTGAGGAAGGCGTCGAAGGGACCGGCAACGGCGCCGATGGCGTTCTGGTGGAAGGCGACCTGGTCGGCGAGGTCGTGGGTACGCACGACGAGCGCGCCTCCCACGACGTCGGAGTGGCCGCCCGCATATTTCGTGGTGGAGTGCACGACGGCGTCCGCGCCGAGGGTGAGGGGCTGCTGGAGGTAGGGCGAGGCGAAGGTGTTGTCGACGACGAGCAGCGCGCCGGCATCGTGGGCAACGGCGGCCAGGGCCTCGATGTCGCCGATGTTGAGCAGCGGGTTGGTCGGGGTCTCGAGCCACACGAGCTTGGTCTGACCAGGCCGGATGGCTGCCCGGACGGCGGCGATGTCGCTCACCGGGGCAGGCGTGTGCTCGACACCCCAGACCCGCTCGACCTTGTCGAAGAGGCGGTAGGTGCCGCCGTAGGCGTCGTCCGGGATGACCACGTGGTCGCCGGGGCGGCAGGTGCTGCGCACGAGGGTGTCCTCGGCGGCAAGGCCGGAGGCGAAGGCGAATCCGCGCTCTCCCTCTTCGAGTGCGGCGAGGTTCCCCTCGAGCGCCGTACGAGTGGGGTTGGCCGAGCGGCTGTACTCGTAGCCGCCACGCAACCCCCCGACCCCGTCCTGCTTGTAGGTCGAGGTGGCGTAGATGGGCGGAATCACCGCACCGGTGGTGGGGTCGGGCTCGTAGCCGGCGTGGATCGCACGCGTCTCGAATCCAGCCTTGCTGATCATGGCCGCGTGGTCGTGTAGGTGGTCGCTCACCCGTCGAGCGTACTCACCGGCGCGCACCGGTCCAGCGCACCCGTCGAGCACGCGTCACCCCTTCGTAAGGCGCCGCTTGGAACGAACCGGCTAGCGTCGTGGTTGTAGGGGGTGAACCCCTCAAAATCGTCGTTGGCACCGCCAGGAGGCAGTCGTGTTCTTCACCCGCAAGTCCGAGCTGATCGAGGCCGAGAAGACCCTTCCCGGCCGTAGCGAGCGGCCGTACCACCTTGCCGATCGCCACGTCGTGCTCGACGCTCCGGTCCTCACCGACGCAGCGCCCGCCGGCTACGAGGTCGCGGTCTTCGGGCTGGGCTGCTTCTGGGGTGCCGAAGAGATCTTCTGGAAGACGCCCGGGGTCTGGTCGACCTCGGCCGGGTACGCCGGCGGCACCACGCCCAACCCGTCCTACGAGGAGGTCTGCTCAGGTCGCACCAACCACACCGAGGCTGTCCGCGTCGTCTTCGACCCCTCGATCGTCACCTTCGCCGACCTCGTCAAGTCGTTCTTCGAGGTCCACGACCCCACCCAGGGCATGCAGCAGGGCAACGACGTCGGGACGCAGTACCGATCGGCCATCTACTTCACGACCCCCGAGCAGGAGCAGACCGCGCGCGAGCTCACGAAGGTGTACGGAGACGAGCTCGACCGACGCGGCTTGGGCAAGATCACCACCGAGATCCGTGAGGTGCCGACGTACTACTACGCCGAGGACCAGCACCAGCAGTACCTCGCAAAGCACGTCAATGGGTACCGGTGCCACTCCAACACGGGCGTGAAGTTCCCCGAGACCAGCTGACCTTCACCGATGGGCCCGCGTCACCGATGATGGGGCCCATCGTCGTCGTGGTGCGCCCAAAGCCTCCGTGGGACCTGACATCCACGGACGCGCACGGATCGCGGCAGCGCGTTAGTGTGCCGAACCTGAATCTCGTGTTGGCACTGTGTCTTATCGCGAACTTCTATGCGCTGGGATACGCGACCGGGCAGGGCCGAAACTGCCGCAACTGCGGGAGCAGCGCTCGCTCATCGGCATGACCGCTTCGCGGCATGGTCAAGCGGTTTGCGCTTGACGGTGGAACCCCGACAACTCCCGCCGATTAGTCGGCTTCCCGGACCCGGCCCGGCTCGAACTGGCTGCCACCCTCACCATGCGGCGGACAGGACGCGCCCTCACCGGGTAGACGCGCATTGGGCGGACTCAGGTTGCACGATACGGCACCGCGCCGCGCACTCAGGGCGGAATGGTCGGGCGGAGCCCTCCTGGCGGCATGAGCGAGCGTTTCAGGACCCACCGGGGTAATCGCCCAAGACATCAGTGCCGTACTGCGCCGCGAGCGCCACGAGTCGCTCCGGGTCGGCAAGAAGGCTAGCCTCGCCGATCGCGGCCACCGCGTCGAAAATGCGCTCGAAGCCCGGCGGCGACACGATAGTCAGCATCCGCACCGGCTCCGCAGACAGCCGGCGGAGCGCGTGCGGAATGTTCCTGGGTACCACGATGAACGCGCCAGCCGAGACCTGCGAGGTGACCTCATCAGCCCAAACCTCGACCTGTCCGCCTAGCACGTAGAACGCCTCCTCGGCGCCAGGGTGCGCGTGCAGGGGCGTCGTCTCACCCCAAAACTCTTCCTCCATCAGCGAATAGGCGTGCGCGACGTGGACCCCGTCCGTCTTCTGGTGATACGTGGACCCCAGGGCAGTCACTGAGTTGCCACCTGCTCGAAGCAAGAAGACGGAAGACATACCAACTCCGTGAGTCCGGCGGCCGCGGGTGTCCAGAGCCTGACAACCCTGAAGCATCGATGATGCCCCAGGACGCAGACGCTGTCATCCGCAGATCCGCGCGGATCGCGGCAAGCGCACGCGTATCCGAGCGCACGTATGCGGCAAAGAGCGGTCACCTGGTTGGCTGGGATCAACTCTCCAGTCGTGTGCAGCCAGGAGTGACACCGTCGCGGTGGAAGGCAAAGTCCTTGTCGCCGCGCAGGTCGTACGAACGCCCCAGCGTCTCGACGGTCACCACCGGCCAATCGGAGGAAAAAAGGGTGCCGCCGTTGCAGCCGCGCGGATTCAGCACGAGGACGACTTCGAACTCAGTCGACTGCCCTGGCCGCAAGTCCCGGTCAAGCGGGAAGAGCGCGTCGATGTCACTCTCGCCCTGCTTCGACGCGGGCTCAGCGTTCCCGGCGGTAACCACGGCACCGGTACGGGGGCCGACCAAAGATGCGACTGCGCGGGCGAGGTGCACGGTGCGCCCGCTGCCGTTGCTCATCTCCACGGTGATCACGCACCGCATCGACTCCACGGCTTCGATAACAGGTCGTTGAGAGCCCGCCCTCTTAACCGTCGTTCCTACACACGCCGGGGATTCTGCTGACCAGGACACCTCGACGTCCCCCGCGATCCGCCCCGCCCACGTCACCCATCCAGCAACGACCGCCCCGCCGACAACGAGCGCGGCGAGCACGACGAACACGATCCTTCGAGGCATCCGGCCACTCTGTCATCAGACCGAGAACGCTGTGCACACGCACATCGGCAGAGTCATGCGCACACGCGATCGCCGCCACCGGACTACTACGCCGAGCACCACCAGCAGTACCTCGCAAAGCACGTCAATGGGTACCGGTGCCACTCCAACACGGGCGTGAAGTTCCCCGAGACCAGCTGACCTTCACCGATGGGCCCGCGTCGCCGATGATGGGGCCCATCGTCGTCGTGGTGCGCCCAAGGCCTCCGTGGGACCTGACACCCACGGACGCGCACGGATCGCGGCATGAGCGTGCGGTACTGGGCGGCGGGTCCGTGGAGCAAAAGCCACTGGACACCCCTGTGACCTCGCGGGATGGTTAGGGGATGGCGACATTTGTCGAACGCTCGTCGCAGGTCGTTGCAATGGCGTTGTGCCTGCCGTTTCTGGCTGCCTGTTCAGAAGGCGAGTCCGACCCGCCGCTACGTGCTCAGTCCTCTGCTACTAGCAACGAGCCCACGGAGGCACACGGACAAGGCGACCACATCTCCGCTCTCCTCGGCACATGGGACTACGAGTTTGACCGCGCCGAAAGGCGAGCGATCCTCGAGAACTTCAGCGGGCTTGTGGACAATGCCGACCAGGTCGTGGCACGACTCGCCTTCGTGGACGATGAGGAGTGGTGGCAAGGCTTCTTCTTCGATGGAGAGTTGTTCCTGCTGGACGGCGTGCCAGAGGGAGATGGTGGGACCTACACCATCGACGGTGACCAGCTCGCCACGACCGGAGCCCACGGGGAAACCCTCGTCACCTATGACTGGAAGCTGCAAGGTAAGACGCTGACCCTCACAGCCTTTGAGGAGTGTTCGCTCTTCGCAGGTGACAAGACCGGCTGTATCCGTGACAGAGCCGACATGGATCCCATGATGCGGTTGGTCACCGAGCGCGCATTCACACGCAGTGGCAGCGACGTGACCTACTGAACGAGCACCGGCGGCGCTCGCATCCTCGCTCGTCGGCAGAGTCGTGCGCACACGCGATCGCCGCCACCGGACTACTACGCCGAGCACCAGCAGCAGTACCTGGCCAAGAACCCGCTCGGCTGCCGCTGCCACGCCAACACCGGGGTCAAGTTCCCGGAGACCGCCTGACCTGTACAGATGGGCCCCCGTCGTCGGCGCGGGGCCTATCGTCGTTTGCGCTGGCCGGGGACGCGCCGCTCCGGCGCGCGGATCGCGGCAGAGGCGTGCGCTGGTTCAGATGCTGTCGGCGCGAAGCATGACGACGTCGCGGATGAGTCCGGCCTCGACGCGATAGGCCACCAGGAGATGGAGCGGCACACCATCCAGCACGACCTGCTCCTCATCCACGGTCCATTCCCCGGCCTGCAGTCGTCCGTTGACTGAGGCATGAAGTTCGGGATGGCGCTCGAACACCGAGCCATACCGCGCCCGCATCTCGGCGTGCCCACTGAGGAGCGTTCCTCCCCGACCGTCCCGGATGCAGGCGTCCGCGGCGTAGCACGCAAGAAACTCGTCAAGGTCGCGACGGTTGTACGCCCGCAACTGTCGCTCGACCGGGTCGTGCTCCATCACGGTTCACTGTACCTCGATAGGTGCTTGACCGAACCCCACCGGCGGCGTCGTCATGCTCGGTGCTGCGTGCACTGACGTGGCCCCTCACGTCACTCCTGCAGCGGGGTCGAGCGGGCCGGCAGCAGGCACAAGCGCTCCACGGCTGGTTCGCCCTCCCACTGCCAGGCGGCGACCTGCTCGGCACTGCGCCGACCGGTCATGGCCCGGAACAGCTCGAAGCGGTCGGCTGTGACGCCGCTGCTCACCGGCGCCGAGCCGCACGTGGTGCGCGTCCCCTCCGACGAGGTCAGCACCAAGCCGCCCTCGCCGTAGCCGTCCCGCAGCTGCCCGAGCACCGTCGTCGCCCACTCCCAGCCGACGTCGACGCCCTCGCTGGCCCGCTCGCCGGGGAGCAGCAGCGCTCCGCGCAAG
>JBAVCA010000122.1:0-5082 GCA_049586475.1 Nocardioides sp. | reverse complement strand
CCTCGGTGCCGTCGAGCTCGGTGCCGGCCTCGTTGACGGCCCGGATCGCGGCTCGGGTGACCGGGAGCACGCCCTCTCCGCGATAGGGCTCGGGCTCGGTCTCGTCGTCGGGTCCCAGGTCCAGGGCCGCCAGGACCGAGGGGAGCAGGATCCTGGCCAGGGCGCGGTAGCCCTCAGGTGAGGGGTGGAACTTGTCGGGGCCGAAGAGCAGTGCCGGGGCGGCCGCGAAGTCGGGTCCCAAGATCGAACCCAGTGAGACCGTGCGCCCGCCCTCCTCGATGACCGCGATGGTCTGGGCGGCCGCGAGTCGCCGCGACCAGGATCGGGCGATCTGGCGCAGTGGCTGGGCGATCGGAGTCACCGTGCCGAGGTCGGGGCAGGTGCCCACCACCACGGCGACCCCGGCCTCGCGGAGGCGCCGGACTCCGTCAGAGAGGTGGCGGACCGAGGCGGAGGGAAGGGTCAACCCGGTGACGTCGTTGGCGCCGACGAGGATGACGGCCACGTCGGGCTCGATCGGCAGGGCCCGGTCGATCTGGGCCGAGAGGTCGGCCGACATGGCTCCGACCACGCAGAACTCACGCAGGTAGATGCGCCGGTCGCCCTGGGCAGAGGTGCCGCTGGCGATCAGGGCACCGGGGGTCTGCTCGACCCGCTCGACGCCGTACCCGCAAGCGCTGGAGTCACCGAGCAGGGCGATCTTCATTACCGGGCCCGGTCGGCCTCGGCCGTACCACCCGGTCGCGTCCGGCACGGGGTCGACCGAGATCTCGCCGATGACGCGTCGGGCGAGCTTGGCCTCGACCGTCAGGACGCCGTACAACCCAGCGCCGAGGACGGACAGCCCGCCGCCACCGAAGGCGGCTGCCGCGGCGAGCTTGCGTGCTGCGGCGGCCTTTCCCATGCGGCAACTCTACGAACTCGCGATGCGGGCAGGACCGGGGGTCCACAGAACGTTCGGGGGGGTCTACGTTGACCGGGTGCAGTACGTGAACTCTCTCCTTGACCTGATCGGCAACACCCCGCTCCTGCGCCTCTCGCGCACCTTGGACCTGCCGCCCGCAGATGGCGCTGACGCGCCCTCACGTGGCGACTCGTCGGGCGGCCCGCTGGTGCTCGCGAAGATCGAGTACCTCAACCCTGGCGGGTCGGTGAAGGACCGGATCGCGACGCGGATGATCGAGGCGGCCGAGGCGTCGGGCGAGCTGCAGCCGGGCGGGACGATCGTCGAGCCGACCTCGGGCAACACCGGCGTCGGGTTGGCGATGGTGGCCCAGGCCAAGGGTTACCAGTGCATCTTCGTGTGTCCCGACAAGGTGAGTGAGGACAAGCGCAACGTCCTCAAGGCCTACGGCGCCCAGGTCGTGGTGTGCCCCACGGCCGTGGCCCCCGAGCACCCCGACTCCTACTACAACGTCTCGGACCGGCTCGCCTCGCAACCCGGTGCCTGGAAGCCCGACCAGTACTCCAACCCGCACAACCCGCGCTCGCACTACGAGACCACCGGTCCCGAGATCTGGGCGCAGACCGAGGGCAGGATCACCCACTTCGTGTGCGGCGTGGGCACCGGCGGCACGATCAGCGGCACGGGCCGCTACCTCAAGGAGCAGAACCCTGACATCCAGGTGATCGGCGCCGACCCCGCCGGTTCCGTCTACTCGGGCGGCACGGGCCGTCCCTACCTGGTCGAGGGCGTGGGGGAGGACTTCTGGCCCGAGACGTACGACCGCACGGTCGCGGACCGGATCATCGAGGTCTCCGACGCCCACTCCTTCGCCTTCACCCGCCGCCTCGCCCGCGAGGAGGCGCTGCTCGTCGGCGGCTCGTGCGGGATGGCGGCGTACGCCGCCCGCCAGCTCGCCCACGAGCTCGCCGGCACGCCTGAGGGCCGCGACGCGGTGATCGTGGTGCTCCTGCCCGACTCCGGTCGCGGCTACCTGACCAAGATCTTCAACGATGACTGGTTGGGACAGTACGGGTTCGCCAGCGGCGAGGCCGAGTCCAGCAGGAGCGTCGGTGACGTGCTGCGCGGCAAGACCGGTGGGATGCCCGAGCTGGTGCACACCCACCCCAGCGAGACCGTCGCTGAGGCGGTGGCGATCCTCCAGGAGTACGGCGTCTCGCAGATGCCCGTCGTTCGCGCCGAGCCGCCGATCGTGGCTGCCGAGGTCGCCGGATCGGTCTCGGACCGTGCCCTGCTCGACGCTCTCTTCGCCGGCACCGCGTCGTTGACCGACCCGGTCGAGCAGCACATGTCCGGGCCCCTGCCGACGATCGGCTCGGGCGAGCCCGCGTCCGCGGCGGTCAGCCTGCTGGAGACGGACGATGCCGTGCTCGTCCAGGAGGACGGCAAGCCCATCGGCGTGCTGACCCGGCAGGACCTGCTGGGCTATCTCGCACGCGGGTGACGGGCACGAGCTTCCACGGCTAGAGTGAGAACACGTTCTAGTTTTGGAGGCTGCATGACCGCCACACCCGCCATCGAGGGCTGGTTCACCACCAGCGCCGCGCCGGCGTTGCTCGGCTCACGCTGCCGGGCGTGCTCCTCGACGTACTTTCCGCCGACCAGCGGCTTCTGTCGCAACCCGGCCTGTGACGGCGAGTCGTTCGAGGAGGTGGAGCTGTCGCGGCGGGGTCGGATCTGGAGCTATACCGACGCGCAGTACCAGCCGCCGGCCCCCTATATCGCCCCGCAGAGCGGCGACGCACCCTACGAGCCCTTCGCGTTGGCCGCCGTCGAGCTGGCGGAGGGGATGGTCGTGCTGGGTCAGGTCGCGGCCGGCTACGGCGTCGACGACCTCGCGGTCGGTGCCGAGGTCGAGCTGGTCGTGGAGACGTTGTACGCCGAGGAGGGCGCCGAGCGTTCCATCTGGCGCTGGAAGCCGGTCGTCGAGCTCGGCCAGGAGGTCGACCAGTGAGCAGCCACGACGTCGCCGTCGCCGGGGTGGGCATGCACCCCTGGGGCAAGTGGGGCAAGAACTTCGTGACCTACGGCGTCCATGCGGCGCGGGCCGCGCTGGCCGACTCCGGCATCGCCTGGAGCGACGTCGACTACATCGTCGGCGGGGAGACCGTGCGCAACGGCTACGGCGGCTATGTCGCCGGGGCTACCTTCGCCCAGGCACTCGGCTGGAACGGCGCGCGCGTCGCGACGTCGTACGCCGCCTGCGCGACGGGCGCCCAGGCGATCGACACAGCCCGCGCACGGATCCTCGCGGGATTGTCCGAGGTCGCCCTGGTCGTCGGTGCAGACACCACGCCCAAGGGCTTCTTGAAGCCGAACGCCGGGGAGCGGTGGGACGATCCTGACTGGCTGCGCTTCCGGCTGCTCGGAATGACGAACCCGGCGTACTTCGCGCTCTACGCGCGACGCCGGATGGACCTGTACGGCGCTACCAGCGAGGACTTCGCGCAGGTCAAGGTCAAGAACGCCAGGCACGGACTGACCAACCCCAACGCGCGCTATCGCAAGGAGGTGGCTGCGGCCGACGTGCTCGCGAGCGCGGTCGTGTGTGATCCGCTGCACTTGCTCGACATCTGCGCGACCTCCGACGGCGCGGCGGCGGTGGTGCTCTGCAGCGTCGAGTACGCCAAGCGGATGGGGCTGGACAGTCCGGTGAAGGTCGCGGCGGTCTCGACCGTCACGCCGACGTTCCCCAACACCGTGATGGACATGCCGATGCTGTCGACCGACCCGAGCGCAGCGGTCGGCCTGCCCGAGCACACCTTCAAGCAGTCGATCGGCTTGGCGGCCTACGAGGAGGCCGGGATCTCGCCGGACGACGTCGACGTCGCGGAGGTCTACGACCTCTCGACCGCGCTCGAGCTCGACTGGATCGAGGACCTCGGCCTCTGCAAGCAGGGCGAGGCGGAGGTGCTCCTGCGAGCCGGCGAGACCACCATCGGGGGACGCATCCCGGTCAACCCCAGCGGCGGGCTCGCCTGCTTCGGTGAGGCGGTCCCAGCCCAGGCATTGGCCCAGGTCTGCGAGCTGACGTGGCAGCTGCGTGGCCAGGCAGGTGAGCGTCAGGTCGAGGGTGCCAAGGTCGGGATCACCGCCAACCAGGGACTGTTCGGGCACGGCTCCTCGGTCCTGCTGACGGTGTGAGGAACCGATGGCTCTCGTCCTGATCGACAGGTCCGACCCGGCAGTCAGGGTGATCACCCTCAACCGACCCGAGCGGATGAACGCGATGGCGTTCGACGTGATGGTGCCCTTCCGCGAGGCGCTCCTCGAGGCCGGCGCCGACCCGATGGTGCGTGCGGTAGTCATCACGGGAGCCGGCAAGGGCTTCTGCTCGGGCGCGGACCAGGAGTCGGCGGGGGTCCCGCCCGGGGTCCAAGGACTGCCTCCGGTCTCCTACGCCCTGCGCGCGATGGGGTTGCTCGAGGACGTCGTGCTCACGATTCGCCGGCTGCCGCAACCGGTCATCGCTGCGGTCAACGGGCCCGCGATCGGCGGGGGGCTGTGCCTGGCGCTGGCCTGTGACCTGCGCTATGCCGCGCCGTCGGCGTACTTCCGGGCGGCGGGCATCAACAACGGCCTGACCGCCAGCGAGCTCGGCCTCAGCTTCTTGCTGCCGCGCGCCGTGGGCTCGACGCGGGCAGCCGAAATGATGCTCACCGGATCAGACGTCGGCGCGGTGGAGGCGGAACGGATTGGCCTGGTCTCGTCGGTGGACGACGATGTCGTCGCCGTGGCGATCGCGACCGCGCGCCGCATCGCCTCGCTCTCGCAACCCGGTATCGAGCTGACGAAGAAGTCGATCCAGGCTGGCCTCGCCGCGACCTCGCTGGAGGCACATGTGACGTCCGAGGGTCTGGGCCAGCTCTACGTTCGGCTGCTGACCGACAACTTCGAGGAAGCCACCCAGGCCCGCAAGGAAGGCCGGGACCCGGTCTTCCGAGATCGTCGCTGAGACGGTGAGCTGAGCGCAGGCTGTCGTTGCGTGCCGGTGGCCCGCCCGGCTGGGCGGGGTGTCGGGGCGTGGTGGTCAGGGCTCTGCGGCGGGTTCTGCGTCGGGGCCGTGTGGTGTGGTGATGGGCATGCGTCCGTGGCGGTGCCCGCGGGTGACGCGGTAG
>JBAVCA010000121.1:0-14320 GCA_049586475.1 Nocardioides sp. | reverse complement strand
GCCGACCTCTTCCTTGCTGGCCGCGTCCGGCTGGTACTCGGCGACGTACTTCTGCAGCGCGTCGCGGATGTCGTCCGGACGGATGGAGAGCTCCGTCATTGTGGTGCCTTCTCTCTTGGGTCTACTGGTGCGTCGGGGTGAGTCGGGGTGAACGATGCGTGGAGTCGGGGTGCGATCGGCCGAGTGGGCTAACCGACCAGCTTGCGCCGAGCGTCGTCGAGCCGGCTGGAGACCGTCCCGTCGATCACGTCGTCGCCGATCTCCACCCGGATGCCGCCGATCACCGAAGGGTCGACGAGCAGGTTGAGGTGAACCGGACGGCCGTACTGCGCCGTCAGCAATGCCGCCAGGCGATCGCGCTCGTCGTCGGGCAGTGGGCGTGCCACGCGAACGGTGGCGACTCCCTGCGACTGCACGTCGGCAACGACCTTCTGGTACTCCGTCAGGGCGACGCCCACCGTGCGGTGGCTGCCGCTGATGGACTGACCCGCGAGCGCGACGGTGGCAGGCAGCGCCTTGCCGTCGAGCAGGTTCGAGATGAGCTGCTGCTTGTCAGCTGCCGAGCGCGACGGGTCGGCCAGGGCGTCGCGCAGCTCGGGCGCGTCCTTGACCGCCTGAGCGAAGGCGAACAGCTCGTCGGCCAGCCTCGGGGTCTCGGAACCCGCAGCCTTGACGTAGGCAACGACGCCGAGGTGCTCCAAAGCATCAGCCAGGTCGCGACCGGCCACCCAGCGACGGGCCACGGCCGAAGCCAGGATCCGCAGCGTGACGTCGTGGACCTTGCCCCCGAACACCTCGCTGACGAGACCGGACTTGGCCTGCGCCGGGATCGAGGTGTCGGTGGCGAAACGACGCAGAGCCGCTTCCGAGCGCAAGGTCGACGCGGCTGCAAACAGGTCATCCGCGACCGTGGCTGCAACCTCCGAGCTCGAGGCAGCGGCCTCGAGCTCTTCCGTCAGTCGTGCAACGGCGTCGGCTGACGCTCCACGAAAGGCCATCAGTTCTGGCCCGGCGTGCCGGCCTCGAGGTCAGCGAGGAAACGCTCGACGACCCGACCCTGGCGTGCATCGTCATCGAGGGACTCGCCCACGATCCGACCAGCCAGCGTGGTGGCCAGCGCACCCACCTCGGCCCGCAGCGAGGTGACCGCCTGCTGGCGCTCGGCCTCGATCTGCGTCTTGCCGTGCTCGACGATGCGGGTCGCCTCGGACTGCGCCTGCTCACGCATCTCGACGACGATGGCCGCCCCCTGCTCGCGTGCCTCCTCGCGGATGCGCGCTGCCTCGTGACGGGCGTCGGCCAGCTGCTTCTCCAGCTCGGCGAGCTTGGCGTCGGCCTCGGCCTGCTTGGTCTCGGCAGCGGCAAGGCCGCCTTCGATGGCCGTCGTGCGCTCAGCGAAGGTCGACTCGAAGCTGGGGACGATGAACTTCTTCACGGCGAAGAAGAGCAGGGCGAACACCACGATCGACAAGATGAGCTCGACCGGGTGCGGGAGGAGCGGGTTGAGCTCCTCGGCCGCCCGCAACACGGGTGATGCGGTCAGTGCTTGCATAGCAGGTCCTTCCGGGGTCCTACGTCAGTCTGGCTTCTCGAGCCTCGGTCAGAGGACGAACGCAAGCGCGATACCGATGATCGCGAGCGCCTCGGCGAGCGCGAAGCCCAGGATCGCGATCGACTGCAGGCGGCTCTGGGCCTCCGGCTGACGAGCGACACCACTGATGTAGGCGGCGAAGATCAGGCCGATTCCGATGCCCGGCCCGATTGCGGCCAGGCCGTAGCCGATCATGTTGAGGTTGCCGTCCACGGCTGTTTCCTTTCGATTGGTACTACTTCAGGGAGGTGGTGCTGGTGAAGCGGGTGGAGATCAGTGCTCGTCAGCCAGAGCGCCCTGGATGTACATGGCGTTGAGGAGGACGAAGACGTAGGCCTGCAGGAACTGGATCAAGAGCTCGAGGAACGAGACCAGGATGAACAGGACCCAGGCGAGGATGCCGACCGGGGCATAGCCCAGCGGCTGCTCGAGGATGAGGTACTCACCACCGAGCGCGAACAGGATCAGCAGCAGGTGGCCGGCGAACATGTTGGCGAACAGACGCAGGGCCAGCGTGACCGGGCGCACGATGATGTTCGACATGAACTCGAGCGGGATGAGCAGCAGCAGGATCGGGCCGCCCACTCCGGCGGGCACCGACTGCAGCTTGAAGTAGCCCGCGAAGCCGTGCTTGTTGATGCCGACGATGTTGTAGATCAGCCAGCTCATGATCGCCAGGGAGTAGACCATCCCGGAGCGCGAGAACGTGGGGAACTGGATGAACGGGATCGAGCCCATCAGGTTGTTGAAGAGCACGAAGAAGAACAGCGCGAAGAGGTAGGGCGTGTAGCGCGCGAAGTCCTTGCTTCCGATGATGTCGCGGCCCATCGAGTTGCGCACGAACCCGTACGCCTCCTCGCCGACGAACTGCAGGCGACCCGGCACCATCGCCCGCTTGCGCGAGGCGTAGTAGAAGAGGGCGAAGACCAAGATGCCGGCCAGCACGATCTGGATCATCGGCTTGGTGATGCCGGCTACCTGAGCCTGACCGAGAAACTCGAAGGTGCCGCTGCCGGTGCCGGGGATCGCCGGGTAGTTGAAGTCCGCGGGGCTGGGCGGCGCGAAGGGCTCCTCGTTGAGGATGATGAGGCTGCTCACCGGGTCTCCTGTGTCTGCACTACCGCTGGGGTTCGGTGGGATGGCTGGGGGAATCTGTGGACGTGGGGAGGTGCTGGGAGGCACTGGTCTCGTCGGGCGGAGCCTTGAATCGCGCCCAGGTCATGTACAGACCCAGGACGGCACCCACCAGGATTCCGATCGCCACCATGAAGCTGGTGCCCCACCAGAGGTCGAGTCCGAAACCGATGAGGCCGTAGGACATGACCCCCGCTACGACGTAGCCGAAGGCGTTCCAGGGATCGCCTCGCGGTGCGTTGTAAGCCTGGGTCATTGCGCCCCGGACAATAGCAGTCGTGCGAGGTCATCGCGCACCCCCCTCTCCCGCTGAGGACGCCTCGGAGCGGGGAACGCCCGTGGTCGTGGGCGCGGGCAGGTCGTAGATCGGGATCCTCGTCCTGGTCGCCAGGAGCACCTGGGCGACCGTCCACACCAGGGCACCCGTGATGACGGCGACGGCGAGCCACGGAGCGTCGAGATTGGCCTTGGCCCACTCGCTACGACTCAACGGGATCAGCAGCAGCGCCAGGATCGCCATCTGCAGGGCATAGGTCATCAGGGCGACGAGCAGCGAGGCGCTCGGCATCAGGTCCGCGACCACGGTGACCACGAGGGCCCCGCTGAAGAGCACGACGACGACCACCAGGGTGCCGATGAGCGCGGCGGCGAGGCCGCTTCCGCCGGCCGCGGCGAGACCCACCAGGCAGACCACACCGCCTGCCGCCAGGGCAGCTGCGGTCGACCGCACCAGTGTGCGCACGCCGGTGCGGCGGGCATCCTGCCTGGTCTCGGTCGTCATCGTCGGCGGCCGTTCTGGTCGAGGGTTGACACGTCTTCTCTGGCCTTGTTCAGCTGCTCGTGAAAGTTATCACAAGGTCTGGGGCGGATCTCCATCGCCCGCGAGCACCACTCCGACCGGCGCTGGAGCAGTCTTCCCAGGCCGGTGCAGCGCCGGCAGCACGAAGGTCAGGAGCAGCGCAAGAATGACCCCGGTCGATATCGAGGCCCATACGCGCGGCCCGGTGTAGAGGCTGGCCAGCACTGTCGAGAAGGCGATGACGCCCGCCCAGACCCACATGATCAACACAGCGCGACGATGCGAGTGGCCGATCTCCAACAGGCGGTGATGAAGGTGCTGCTTGTCCGGCGCGAAGGGTGATCTCCCGGCGCGCGTGCGACGTACGACGGCCAGAACCAGGTCGATCAGCGGGACGATGAGGATCAGGATCGGCAGTGCGACCGGGAGCAGCATCGGGAGCCAGCTGGCGCGAGCACCGTCGGCTCCGAGCGCGATGTCCTCGCTGGAGAACTGTGTGGTGACAGTGATCGCCGTGGCCGAGAGGACCAGGCCGATCAACATCGACCCGCTGTCGCCCATGAAGAGGCGCGCCGGGTGGAAGTTGTGCACCAGGAACCCGACGCAGACCCCCGCCAGGGCGGCGCTCAGGAGCGCCCCTGTCGTCGCCCGGTCGACGTCGTTGATCCGGGTGAGCTCGTAGCAGTAGACGAAGAACGCCAGCGCGCTGATGCCCACCACGCCGGCCGCCAAGCCGTCGAGGCCGTCGACGAAATTCACCGCGTTGACGGTCGCCACGACGATCAGAGCGGTGAGCAGGGCACCCTGACCCGGCTCGATCGAGAACTGCGATCCGTCGGGCTGGAAGAAGAAGCGGAACTGGATGCCGTTGTAGATCAGCAGCCCCACGGCGAGGACCTGACCGCCGAACTTGGTGAGGGCGTCGAGGTCGAAGATGTCGTCGAGCACGCCCACGCCACAGACCAGTGCCCCGGCAAGGAGTACTGCCTGGGCGTCCGGAAAGGTGAACTGGTTGCTGGTGGACAGGAACGGCAGCTGTTTGGCCACGAGGAAGGCGGCTACCAGCCCCCCGAGCATCGCCAGTCCCCCGAGGTAGGGCACCGGCTCGGCGTGCACGTCGCGGTCACGGACAGCGGCAACCGCGCCGGTGCGCAAGGCGATCTCACGGGCGACCACGGTGAGCAGGTAGGTCACCGCCGCAGCGACGAGGAAGACGACGAGGTACTCGCGCATGGCGTTGCTCAGGCCTCGTCGGGCGCGGACTCGTCTGTCAGCGTCGCCCCGAGCGGCTCCAAGACGTCGTTGAGAGCACTGAGCGAGAGGGCACCGATCCGTAGCACCCTCCCCTGTCCGCTGGTCGCGTCGACGATCGTCGAGGCCTCGCCGCCCTCAGACTCCCCGGCGTCGACGATGACGGCGACCACGTCACCGAGCATCTCCTCGGCCTGGTCTGCGTCGGTGGCCGCCGGCATCCCGGTGCCGTTGGCTGAGCTGACCGCAAGGGGACCAGTGCGCTCGAGGATCTCCAGGGCGATCTCGTCTGCAGGCATCCGGAGCGCCACCGTGCCCAGCGCATCGCCGAGGTCCCACTGCAACGAGCCCTGCTGGCGGCACACGAGCGTGAGCGGGCCCGGCCAGAACGCCTCCACCAGTGCACGAGCAAACGCGGGGATGTCGGTGGCGAGGGCGTCAAGGGTGCTGGCACTGCTGATCAGCACCGGCGGTGGCATCGTCCGCCCTCGTCCTTTGGCGACCAGGAGGTCCGCGACGGCGTCGGCGTCGAACGCGTCGGCAGCGATGCCGTAGACAGTGTCGGTGGGCAGCACGACGAGCTCGCCCCCCTGCAAGGCCATCGTGGCTGCCTCGACGGCCGCCTCCCGCCCCTCGGGGGTGTCGGTGCGATAACGCTCAGAAGTCACGGGTGCATCATCGCAGCCTTGCCGTGACGAATCGCGGACGCCCCGCGAGGTCGCGATGGTCCTCGACCTCGGCCCAGTGCCCGGTCTGCGTGAAGACGGCCGGCGCGGCAAGTCCCTGCGCGTCAGCATGCTCGGCGCCTACCACTCCCCCGGGCCTCAGCATCCGCCGAGCCGCGCGTTCGAGGATCCGGAACGCGTCCAGACCGTCGTCTCCGGAGAAGAGCGCCAGGTGCGGATCATGATCCCGAGCCTCCGGCGCGACCGTCTCCCACGCGTCCAGGGGGATGTACGGCGGATTGCACACCACCACATCGACCGTGCCGTCGAGATCGTCGAACGCATCGGACATCGAGCCGTGCCGCAGGTCGACCGACGTCCCAGCCAAGTTGCGCTCGGCCCACGCGAGCGCACCCTCGTCGAGCTCGACGGCATGGACCTGAGCCGACGGCACTTCGTCCGCCAGCGCCCGTGCGATCGCTCCCGAGCCGGTACACAGGTCGACCACCACCGGTCGGGCCAGCGCGGTCAGCTGCTCGACCGCCCACCCGGCCAGCAGCTCGGTCTCGGGCCTCGGCACGAACACCCCGGGTCCGACCGCGAGCTCGACGTAGCGGAACCCGGCTACCCCGGTGAGGTGCTGCAAGGGCTCGCGGCGAGCACGGCGAGAGATCAGCTCGCGAAAGCGCTCCGCCGCAGGCCCCTCCACCTCGTCGACCACCAGGAGTCGAGAGCGCGACACCCCCAGGACGTGTGCGAGCAGCTCCTCAGCGTCATGCTGCGGGCTGGCCACACCTGCTCTGCGCAGTTCCTCCGCGGCGCGGCGCAACAGGTCTCTGCGAGCGGCAGCAGACACCACGATCAGTCCTCGAGGGCAGCGAGCTGGGCCGCCAGGTCGGCCTCGAGGCAGGAGTCGATCACGGGCTGCAGGTCGCCGTCCAGGACCTGGTCGAGGTTGTAGGACTTGTAGCCGGTGCGGTGATCGGAGATCCGGTTCTCCGGATAGTTGTAGGTGCGGATCCGCTCGGAGCGGTCCACGGTGCGCACCTGGCTCCGCCGCACCTCGCTGGCCTCGGCGTCGGCGACCTCCTGGGCAGCGGCCAAGATGCGGGCACGCAGGATGCGCATCGCCTGCTCCTTGTTCTGCAGCTGGCTCTTCTCGTTCTGACAGCTCGCCACGATTCCGGTAGGGACGTGGGTGATCCGCACTGCTGAGTCAGTGGTGTTGACGCTCTGCCCGCCAGGCCCGCTGCTCCGGTAGACATCGATGCGCAGGTCGTTGTCGTCGATGGAGATCTCGACGTGCTCGGCCTCCGGCACGACGAGCACCCCGGCCGCGCTGGTGTGGACACGTCCCTGCGACTCCGTCACCGGGACCCGCTGGACCCGGTGTACTCCGCCCTCGAACTTCAGCACCCCGTAGGGCGCGGTGCCGGGCTCGCCGCCGGACGAGCGTGCCTTGACCGCTGCGGTGACCGACTTGTAGCCCCCGAGGTCGGACTCGGTCGCGTCGAGGATCTCGACCGACCATCCCTTGCGTTCGGCGTACCGGGTGTACATCCGGAGCAGGTCACCGGCAAAGAGCGCCGACTCCTCGCCACCCTCCCCCGACTTCACCTCGAAGATGACGTCCTTGTGGTCGGCCGGGTCGCGCGGCACGAGCAACCGGCGCAGCCGCTCCTCGGCGACCGGGAGCCGGGCCGCGATCGCCTCGGCCTCGGCGGCAAACCCGGCGTCCTGTCCCCCGAGCTCGCGAGCAGCCTCCAGGTCGTCGCTCAGCGCAGTCCAGTCTTGCCAAGCACCGATGATCGCGCTCAGCTCGGCGTAGCGCCGGTTGAGCTGTTTTGCGAGTCGAGCATCGGCGTGGGTCTCCGGCGCAGCGAGGCGCCCTTCGAGCTCGCCGTGCTCGGAGAGCATCCCTTCGACTGCCTCGAACATCTGTCCTGCCTTCTGGGTGGCTCTTGATGGTGGCGCGTTCGGGACGCGCAAAACGAGCCGACGCCGGCCCCCGCCTGAGGCGGGCGCCGGCGTCGGTCAGGTGGCTACTTGTCTGCGGCTTCGGGCTCGTCGGCCTTCGGCTCGGCAGTCTTCTTGGCGTAGCGGGCCTGGAACCGGGCCACGCGGCCACCGGTGTCGAGGATCTTCTGCTTGCCGGTGTAGAAGGGGTGGCACTGCGAGCAGACGTCGGCACGCATGGTGCCGGATGCAAGAGTGCTGCGGGTGGTGAACGCCGCGCCGCAGGTGCAGGTGACCTCGGTGGCGGTGTAGTCGGGGTGAATGTCCTTCTTCATGGTGTACCTCGCAGATAATCCCATTGCTGGGAGAGTGCCGGGTCGCTCACGCGCGGGATACGCGAGGCGTGAACCGGTACAGCGTGTCGATGGTACTAACGTCGGCTCAACGAGCCCAATTCCCGTTGCGTCGGCCAGCCGAGCCGGGCGCATGCTCAGCAATGGGGGCGTGAGCGGATCCCATCGCTCGCCGGGATCGCGTCGCTCAGGTCGTGCGAGCCAGTAGCGCCTCGACCCGCGCAGCCAGCTCGCGGGGGCTGAACGGCTTGGTGATGTAGTCGTCGACGCCGGTGTCGAACCCGATCTCGACGTCGGACTCCTGCGCGCGTGCGGTGAGCAAGATGATCGGGAGGTCGACCAGCTCCGGTTCTGCCCGCATCATCCGGATGGCGTCCAGGCCGGAGACCCCAGGCATCATCAGGTCGAGCACGGCCAGGTCCGGCTTCTGTGCACGACACGCCTCGACAGCAGCGCCGCCGTCTCCCACCGCGACGATGTCGTGACCCATCGTCCTCAGCTTGAACTCCACCAGCTCACGGATGTCGGCGTCGTCGTCAGCCACCACGATGCGTGCCATCTCACTCGGCTCCGCGTCGATGAGTGGTGGACCTCTGCACCTTGGTCAGGAGCTCGATGTTGCTCTTCGACGACGTCAGTCGTTCGAGCAGCGCCTCGGTGGCCTGGTCCGAGGGGAGCGAGGCCAGCGTCCGGCGCAGGCTCGACACGATCGACAACTCCTCCTCACCCATCAGCAGCTCCTCGCGGCGGGTCCCGGACCTCGCGACGTCGATGGCCGGGAAGAGCCGCTTGTCCGCGACGTCGCGACGGAGTCGCAGCTCCATGTTGTCGGTCCCGTTGAACTCCTCCAGGATCACCTCGTCGACGCGCGAACCGCTCTCCACCAGCGCGGTGGCGATGATGGTCAATGACCCGCCGTTCTCCACGTTGCGCGCCGCACCGAAGAACTTCTTCGGCGGGTAGAGGGCGGCAACGTCCACGCCTCCCGACAGCACCCGTCCCGACGAGGCCACGGTTGCGTTGTAGGCGCGACCGAGGCGAGTGATGCCGTCCAGGAGCACCACGACGTCGTGGCCGAGCTCGACGAGTCGCTTGGCACGCTCGATCGCCAGCTCGGCGACCAGGGTGTGGTCGGAGGCCTGACGATCGAAGGTTGAGGCGATCACCTCGCCCTTGACGGAGCGCTCGAAGTCCGTGACCTCCTCGGGGCGCTCGTCGACGAGGACGACCATGAGGTGGCACTCGGGGTTGTTGGCCCCGATCGAGTGCGCAATCGACTTCAGCGCCATCGTCTTGCCTGCCTTGGCCGGCGAGACGATGAGCCCGCGCTGGCCCTTGCCGATGGGGGCTGCCAGGTCGATCGCCCGACCGGTCAGATTGGCGGCGTCGGTCTCCATGCGCAACCGCACCGTCGGGTGCACCGGGGTGAGCTTCTCGAAGTCGGGCCGCGATCCGGCCTGCTGCGGGTCAGCGCCGTTGACGTTGTCGATGCGCACCATCGGGTTGAACTTTTCCTTGCGCTCGCCCTCGCGCGGTTGGCGGACCTGGCCCACGATCGCGTCACCGCGGCGCAGTCCGAACTTCCGCACCATCGAGAGCGAGAGGTAGACGTCGTCGACGCCCGGCAGGTATCCGCTGGTGCGCACGAACGCATAGTTGTCGAGCACATCGAGGATGCCCGCCGCCGGCACCAGGACGTCGTCCTCGAGGATGGTCGTGTCGGGCTCGTTGCGTTGCGGGCCGCCCTGGGACGGTGCGGCGGGCCCGTTGCGGGTGCGATCTCGCTCCCGCCCCCGACGCCGACGGTTGCGGCCGCCGCGGCCATCGTCGTCGCCCTGATCACCAGGTTGGTTCTGGTCATTCTTGGGACCGGGCTGGTTGTGGTCGCCCTTCGTACCCGGCTGATTCTGCTCGCCCTTCGCGCCGGCCTGGTTCGGGTCGCCATGGGCGGTCTTCCCGACGCCCGGGTCCTGCTGGCCATCGTCGCTGCTCTTCTTCTTCAGCGGCTGCTGCGACCCATCCGAGCCCTGCGCGTTCCTGCGCTGCTGGTGCGACTCGCGGTCCTGCTTGGCGGGTTGGTCGTCAGCCGACTGGTGCCGCTCGGCCTTCTCTGCGGCTCGAGACTTCTCCGGCGGAGCGTCGTCGGCCTGGACACTTCCCGTGGACGCCTTCTCGGTCGAGGTGCTCTCGACCGAGGCCTTCTCGGCCGGCTTCTTCGCGACCGCTGGCTTCTCGACCTGGGGCTGAGCGCGGGGCGGTGAGGTCGCTGGGCCACCTGCCTGAGCCGACTTGATCGCCTCGACGATCTGAGCCTTCTTCATCGCGCCTGCGCCCGAGATGCCCATGCCGCCGGCCATCGCCTTGAGGTCGGCGAGAAGCATCGAGTTGAGCCCACCAGCACGCTTTTTTGGTGCTGGGGCGGCAGCCGGGGAGTCGGAGGTGTCAGTCACGAGAGTCCTTACGCGTTCGCTGTGTCGACAGCCCATCGGGCGCCGACATCTGATGGAGTGCTTGCCCCGCCGAGTTGGAGTCCTCCGACGAGATCGTCGAAGCGGGGACCTGATTGCGCACCTTGGTGAGACCACCGGCACGGCGCCGGACTCCTGACGCGCTGCTCAACCTACCACCGGCCGGCGCTACGTCTGCTGCGCCTCGACACCGCGGCGATCCACAGCGAGCTGCGCAGCTTTCCACGTCGGTGGGCAGGCCTCCAGCAGGGCCGCCGCGCCCTCGGAGTCGCGACGGTCGGTGAAGGCAAGGACCGTCGGACCAGCCCCCGACACGATGGCCGGCACACCTCGGGAGCGCAACGCCTCGACGAGCTCGAGGGTCTGTGGCATCGCCGGGCGCCGGAACTGCTGGTGCAACAAGTCCTCGGTGCCGAGCAGCAGCTGGTCCGGCCGCCCGGCAAGGGCGGCCACCAACAGTGCCGCTCGTCCCGCATTGCTGGCGGCATCCTGGTGAGGAACCTGCGCAGGCAGCAGCCCGCGGGCGACCTCGGTCTCCACGCCGCCAGGAGGGATCAGCACGACGGTCTGGATCTCGGGCGCCACCGGCGACCGGACGGCGAAGAAGTCGCCGCGATGCGCCGCGTCGCGTCCTGAGATCACGAACCCGCCGAAGCAGGCGGGGGCCACGTTGTCAGGGTGACCCTCGAGCTCGGCGGCCAAGCGGAAGAGCTGGTGGTCGTCCAGCAGCTCGGGACCACCGACGACGAGCTCTCTCGCCAGCGCGAGCCCACCGACGATCGCGGCCGAGGAGGATCCCAGCCCACGCGCGTGCGGGATGAGGTTGTGGCACCGGAGCCGCAGGCCTGGGGGACGTTCCCCCAGGAAGTCGAAAGCAGCATGCATGGCTCGTACGACGAGATGGCTCGCGTCGCGCGGCACCGACTCGCTGCCGGCGCCCTCGACCTCCACGACCAGATCGTCGGGAAGTACCTGAGCCTCCAGTCGGTCGCGCAGGTCGAGGGCCAGCCCCAGGCAGTCGAAGCCGGGGCCGAGGTTGGCCGAGGTTGCGGGCACGGTGACCCGAACCGGCTGGTCGGTGAACGTCACGGCCGCCAGCGCCTAGGCCAGCCCGGCAGCCGCAGCCGCAGCGCTGACGTCGGCGTCGATCACGGTGTCGACCAGGGGTCCGACTCCCTCGAGTGCTGTGGCGGTGTCCTTGAGGCCGTGTCCGGTCACGGTGATCGCGACGGTGCTTCCGGTGTAGGACTCGCCTGCCGCAAGCTCCTGGAGAAGCCCGGCGATCCCGGCCGCCGAGGCCGGCTCGACGAAGACACCGTCGTGAGACGCGAGCAGACGCTGGGCAGCCAGGATCTGGTCGTCGGTCACCGACGCGAACCTGCCGGCGGACTCCTGTGCCGCAGCCTCGGCCAGCTTCCACGAAGCCGGGTTGCCGATCCGGATCGCGGTGGCCTTGGTCTCCGGGTCCGGGAACGGCTCCCCCGTCACCAGAGGCGCAGCACCCGCCGCTTGGAAGCCGCGCATCACCGGGGTCTTGGTCGCCATGCCCAGCTGGGCGTACTGGCAGTACCCGAGCCAGTAGGCCGAGATGTTGCCGGCGTTGCCGACCGGGAGCAGGTGGTAGTCGGGGGCGTCGCCGAGGAAGTCGACGATCTCGAAAGCCGCAGTCTTCTGTCCTTCCAGGCGCACTGGATTGACTGAGTTGACCAGCGCGACCGGGTACTCCCAGGCGAGGCCGCGCGCCATCTTCAGGCAGTCGTCGAAGTTGCCACGCACCATGATCACCTGTGCGCCGTGCACGATGGCCTGCGCCATCTTGCCGGCCGAGATCTTGCCCTCGGGCACGAGGACGAGAGGCTTCAGACCTGCCTTCGCGGCGTACGCCGCCATCGAGGCCGAAGTGTTGCCCGTCGAGGCGCAGACCACGGCCTCGGCGCCCTCGGCCTTGGCGACCGAGATGGCCGCGGTCATCCCTCGGTCCTTGAAGGAGCCGGTCGGGTTGTTGCCCTCCACCTTGAGCCAGACCTCGGCGCCGGTGAGGCCGGAGAGCCACTCCGAGAACACCAGGGGCGTGCCGCCCTCGCGCAGCGTGATCGCTGCGATGCCCGTCGGAATCTCCAGGAGGTCGCGGTACTCCTCGATGATCCCTCGCCACTGCTGTGTCGCCTGCCGCGTGTTGTCTTGAGTCGGGGCGTTCACTCGTCGCTGCCTTCCACACGCATCACCGAGGTGACGTCGCGGACGATATCGAGGCCGCGCAGGTGCTCGACCGTCGCGCTCAGCTGCGCATCCGTGGCCCAGTGCGAGACGACCACGAGCTGCGCGTCGTCGTCACGACCCTCTTGCCGAACGGTCTGGATGGACACGCCGTGCTCGGCAAAGGCCAGAGCGACTGTCGCGAGCACACCTGCGCGGTCGTCGACGTCGATCGCGACGTGGTAGCGGGTGCGCGTCTCCCCCATCGGAAGGACCGCGCGGTCGGCGTAGGCCGACTCCCCGGCGCCACGAGTGCCCGCGAGGTGGTTGCGGGCGGCCGAGACCAGGTCGCCGAGGACGGCACTTGCCGTGGGGGCGCCGCCGGCGCCGGGTCCGTAGAACATCAGCTCTCCGGCCGCGTCGGACTCCACGAAGACCGCGTTGTAGGCGCCGCGCACGCTGGCGAGCGGGTGGGTGAGAGGGATCATCGCTGGGTGCACCCGGACCGAGATGGACTCGTCAGCGGCGGCACCGTCAGAGGCCTCGAGGCCGGTGCGCAGCTCACAGATCGCCAGCAGCTTGACCACGCAGCCCATCGCCTTGGCGGACTGAACGTCTGCTGCGGAGACCTCGGAGATGCCCTCGCGGTGCACGTCGGAGGCGGTGACCCGCGAGTGAAAGGCGAGCGAGGCGAGGATGGCCGCCTTGGCCGCAGCATCGAACCCCTCGATGTCGGCGGTCGGGTCCGCCTCGGCGTACCCGAGGTCCTGGGCCTCGGCGAGCGCCTCGGCAAAGCCGGCGCCCGAGGACTCCATCTTGTCGAGGATGAAGTTCGTGGTGCCGTTGACGATGCCGAGGACCCGGGTGACCCGGTCACCGGCCAACGACTCGCGCAGCGGACGCAGGATCGGGATCGCGCCGGCAACGGCGGCCTCGTAGTAGAGGTCGCGCCCAGCCTTCTCAGCCGCCTCGAAGAGGGTCGAGCCATCCTCGGCGATCAACGCCTTGTTGGCGCTGATCACGCTGGCGCCGTGCTCGAGCGCCGAGAGGATCAGGCCGCGCGCCGGCTCCAGTCCTCCGATGACCTCGACGACGAGGTCGATGTCGTCGCGGGCGACCAGCCCGGCCGCATCAGTGGTCAACAAGCCGTCTGGCACCTCGACCTCGCGCGGAGCATCGATGCGGCGGACCGCCACGCCCGCCAGCTCGACGGGGCAGCCGATCCGCGCGGCGAGGTCGTCGCTCTGCTCGATGAGCAGGCGGACCACTTGGGAGCCGACGACGCCGCACCCGAGCACGGCCACCCGCAAGACCCGTCGATCCGCAGCTTCACGCTGATTCATCTTGCACCCATGTCCGTTGCCAACAAGTCTTCCTCAGTCTCGCGCCTCAGCACGATGCGCGTCACACCGTCCCGCACCGCGATCACCGGCGGCCGCAGGGAGTGGTTGTAGTTGGAGGCCATGGAACGGCAGTAGGCCCCCGTCCCCGGTACGGCGATCAGGTCCCCCGGGGCGACGTCACCGGGCAGGAACTCGTCGCGCACCACGATGTCGCCGGCCTCGCAGTGCTTGCCGACAACGCGGGCGAGCACCGGGGGCGCCTCGGAGCGTCGTGCCGCCAGGGTGCACGAGTAGTCGGCGTCGTACAGAGCGGTGCGGATGTTGTCGCTCATGCCGCCGTCGACCGAGACGTAGGTGCGCACCGCACCCCCGTCGAGGGCTACGGGCTTGACCGTGCCGACGGTGTAGACCGTGCACATGGCCGGTCCGACGATCGCTCGACCAGGCTCGATCGACAACCGCGGCTCGGCGATCCCCAGCGCCCGGCACTCGTGCTCGACGATGGCGCTCATCTCGTGTGCCAGGCGCGCCGGCTCCGAGGGGTCGTCCTGGGTGGTGTAAGCG
>JBAVCA010000120.1:0-3298 GCA_049586475.1 Nocardioides sp. | reverse complement strand
GCGGCGAGGAATGCCTGCATCGTCGGATCCACACCCGGATCGTACGGTGCGGCGGGTCTGGTCCCCGCCCAGATGGCCGAGGGCACGGCCTGTTCATCCCGCGTTCACGCAATTGCTTCGTCTGGTCCCCTTGTCCACCTACAGTCGAGCCATGCGCGAACAGTTTCACGAACAGCTCGACCGGATCTTCGTCGACCTGGCAGGGATCTGCCGGTTGGTGGAGGCCGCCGTCGGCCAAGCCACCGAGGCCCTGATGACCGGCGACGCGGGCGTCGCCGAACGGGTCATCAGTGCCGACATCCACATCGACCTGGCGCGCAACGCCGTCGAGGAGTCCGCCTTCGAGCTGCTGAGCCTGCAGCAGCCCGTGGCCGGCGACCTCCGGATGGTGGTCGCTGCCCTGCGGATGGTGACCGAGCTGGAGCGGATGGGCGACCTCTCGGTCCACGTCGCCAAGATCGCCCGGCTGCGGGTGCCCGAGATCGCCGTGCCCGAGGCGGTCCGACCCACGGTCAGCCGGATGGCGCACGTCGCCGAGGACATGGTGAGTCGGGTCGCGATGATCATCTTGAGCCGGGACATCGAGGCCGCCTCCACGCTGCGCGACGACGACGAGGAGATGGACCAGCTCCGCCGGGCCAGCTTCACCGACATGCTCTCCGACAGCTGGGCGCACGGCGTCGAGGCGGCGGTCGACATCGCCCTGCTCGGGCGGTACTACGAGCGGATCGCCGACCACGCAGTCTCGGTCGCGAACCGGGTGGTCTTCGTGGTCACCGGCGAGAACCCGCACGGCGCGTCCACCACTGCGGGGTAGGGGCCAGCCAGGAGTCGCGAGCCAAGGCGCCGGTCGCCCGGCTCCCGGCGAGGGTCAGTCGCGCGGCTACTTGCCCTGGTTGGCGACGGCCGCCGCGGCGGCTGCTGCCGCCTCGGGGTCGAGGTAGGTCCCGCCCGCTGTGATCGGTGCGAGGTCCTCGTCGAGCTCGTAGACCAACGGCATGCCGGTGGGGATGTTGAGCCCCGCGATGTCGTCGTCGCTGATGTCGTCGAGGTGCTTGACGATCGCGCGCAGGCTGTTGCCGTGGGCGGCGACGAGGACCGTGTGCCCGGCTCTCAGGTCCTCGACCACGGCGCTGTCCCAGTACGGCAGCAGCCGGGAGATGACGTCCTTGAGGCACTCGGTGCGGGGGAGGTCGTCGCCGAGGTCGGCGTACTGCGGCTGCCCGAACTGGGAGAACTCGGCGTCGTCGGCCAGGGGCGGGGGCGGGGTGTCGAAGGACCGGCGCCAGAGCATGAACTGCTCCTCGCCGTACTCGTCACGCACCTGCCCCTTGTCCTTGCCCTGCAGGGCTCCGTAGTGGCGCTCGTTGAGGCGCCAGGAGCGACGCACCGGGATCCAGTGCCGGTCTGCGGCGTCGAGGGCAAGGGTCGCGGTGGTGATCGCTCGTCGTTGGAGCGAGGTGTGCAGCACGTCGGGGAGAAGGCCGGCGGCCGCGAGCTGTTCGCCGCCACGAACGGCCTCGGCCCTGCCCTTGTCGGTGAGGTCGACGTCGACCCAGCCGGTGAAGAGGTTCTTTGCGTTCCACTCGCTCTCGCCATGACGCAGCAGGATCAGGGTGTGGCTCACGCGGTCAGCCCTCTTCTCCGCCGTGCGGCGGCACCTGCTCGGTGGGGATGCAGGAGTAGGGGTCGGTCTCCTGGGTCACCGGGCCCTCCTCGCCCTCGGCAGATTCCCCAACGGATTCCCCAGCAGATTCTTCGGTGGGAGCCTCCTCGGCAGCGGACTCTGCGGCGGAGCCCCCCTCGGAGGCGCTCGGCAGGTCGAGGTTGGGGAACTTGGCTGGGTCGTACTCGAAGCAGGGACGCACCACCGGGATGTTGAGCGTCGAGGTCTGTCCACTGTCGAAGGTGAGGTCGACGCTCACGAAGTCGCCGAGGCCGATGTCGCCGCTCAGCGGCACCCCACCGGTCTGGAAGAGGCTGACCGAACCCTGCGAGCCCACCTTGACCGGCTCGAGGCTCCCGGCCGGGGCGACGTCGCCGGCAAGACCGGTGAGCGAGATGGCCACCGCTGGGTTGGCGTTGGACAGAGTGGCGACGAAGACGCCGCTGTCCGGGGCTCCGGAGATGATGACCGCCCCGAGGATGTCGACCTCGCCGTCCTGGTCGTTGATCCCGGAGCTGATGGTGTTGACGCTGTTGGTCGCCAGGTCGAAACCGCACGACGACAGCGTCCCGGTGAGGACGATCGCGGCGGCGGCGAGTGCGGCGGAGCGGCGGGGGAGCCCAAGAAGCATGTGACTGAGCCTTCGCAGGTCGAGGAGCGGCGGACCCGGGACGACTCCCGGTGCGCAGAGCCTACCGCTGACCGGCCCCGCTCACTGGCGCAGCCCGATGCTGGATCCGAGGATGACCAGGAGCGCGACGACGGCGGCGGTGTACGCGGTGCTGACCTGCAGCAGACGGGTGGCTCCGAGGCGCCGACCGAGGACCAGCGGCAGGTAGGTCCACCCGTCCTGATCGTCCTCGACCAGGCCCCAGATGGCACGCAGGAAGTGGACGCCGATCCCGAGCAGCGCGGAGACCACCACGACCGCGACCTGGGGGGCATCGCCCTCCGCGGCGCCGCCGTACCCCCCGTAGGACAGGTAGAAGGGGTAGAGGGCGAAGGAGGCCATCCACGGCAGGGGGGACGCTCGGCCACGCCGCAGGACGACGTTGCCGAGGATCCCGATGACCAGCGAGGCGAGGTAGAAGGTGCCGGCGGTCACGCCGACCGAGATCGACAGCGGGATGACGAGCAGGAGCGCGATGATCAGCGCGTACCAGACGCTGCCGGGATCGAGCCGGCCCTCGGCGATCGGTTTGCGGGGCGTGCGGTGCTTGGCGTCGCGCTCGCGGTCGACGAGGTCGTTGTGCCAGCCCAGGATCGCCTGACCGACCAGCACCGTCACCAGCACGATCGCGGCCTCGCGCACCGGTCGACCGCTGACGAGAGCCGCGGAGGCCAGGATCACTGCGGTGGCGATGGCTTGCCGGGGGTGGGCGGCGAGGAACAGCGTCAGCGGCGTCGAGTCCAGGACCCGTTGCAGCAAGGTGCGGTCGGTCGCGGCAGCGGGTGGCTCGGTGCTCGCCGGGTCAGCGACGGGGCTGCCTGGCGGGCCGGCGACGGGGCCGGCGACGGGGCCGGCTGCAGGACCAGATGAGGACGCTGATCCAGGAGGAGTCGTGGGGTCCGGTGCCAGGTCGGCGTCGACCGGGTCCGGGCCGCCAGAGCCGTCTGGGGCGCCGTCGCGGG
>JBAVCA010000119.1:0-4424 GCA_049586475.1 Nocardioides sp. | reverse complement strand
GGCGCGGGCCGGTTCGAAGGCATCGACCATGCCACCGAATGCGTCGCTGCCGCCGGAGCCGCCCGTGCCGTCGGCGTGGGAGCGGCTCAGCATCCGGTGCGAGATCCAGATGGTGACGGGCAAGCCGAGGACGACCCCGCCGATCACCAGCAACCACATCGTCATACCGGCGAGCGTACGGGGTGCTGCCGGGGCGCGGGACCGGCTGCGGTCCAGCGCTGTCGAGGTCACGACCAAGGGCCACTATCCTGTGCGGGACCCTGACCTCCTGCCCGTAGGACCCATCTGTGTTCGCCACCCTCTCTGATCGCCTCGCCGATACCTTCAAGAACCTCCGGGGGAAGGGTCGGCTCTCCGAGGCCGACATCGACGCGACCGCGCGTGAGATCCGGATCGCACTGCTCGAGGCCGACGTCGCGCTCTCGGTGGTCAAGGACTTCGTCCTCGCCGTCAAGGAGCGGGCTCGTGCTGACGAGGTGAGCCAGTCGCTCAACCCGGCGCAGCAGATCATCAAGATCGTCCACGAAGAGCTCGTCACGATCCTCGGCGGCGAGACGCGCCGACTGCGCTACGCAAAGTCCGGTCCGACCGTGATCATGCTGGCCGGCCTCCAGGGCGCCGGCAAGACGACCCTGGCCGCGAAGCTCGCGCTGTGGCTCAAGGAGCAGGACAAGGCGCCGCTGCTGGTCGCCTGCGACCTGCAGCGCCCGAACGCGGTCAACCAGCTCCAGGTCAACGGTGAGCGGGTCGGCGTCCCCGTCTTCGCTCCCGAGGCCGGCAACGGCGTGGGAGACCCCGTTGCGGTGGCCCGCGCCGCGATGGAGGAGGCCAAGCGCAAGCTCTACGACGTCGTGATCGTCGACACCGCTGGTCGTCTCGGTGTCGATGCCGAGCTGATGCAGCAGGCCTCCGACATCCGTGACGCCGTGCAGCCAGACGAGGTCCTCTTCGTCGTGGACGCGATGATCGGTCAGGACGCGGTCGTCACCGCGCAGGCGTTCCTCGACGGGGTCGGCTACGACGGTGTCGTCCTGACCAAGCTCGACGGTGACGCTCGTGGTGGTGCCGCCCTGTCGATCCGTCAGGTCACGGGCCGCCCGGTGATGTTCGCGTCCTCGGGCGAGAAGATGACCGACTTCGACGTCTTCCACCCTGACCGGATGGCCTCACGCATCCTCGACATGGGCGACATGCTCACCCTGATCGAGCAGGCGGAGAAGACGTTCGACCAGGAGCAGGCCATGCAGGCCGCTTCCAAGCTCTCGGGTCAGGGCGGCGAGTTCACCCTCGATGACTTCCTGCAGCAGATGCAGCAGGTGCGCAAGCTCGGCTCGATGTCGAAGATCCTCGGGATGCTGCCCGGGATGGGTCAGATGCGCGAGCAGCTGGAGAACTTCGACGAGCGTGAGATCGACCGCATCCAGGCCGTCATCCAGTCGATGACCCCCGCCGAACGCGCAAATCCCAAGATCATCGACGGCTCGCGTCGTGCCCGCATCGCCAAGGGCTCGGGACGCACCGTCAACGACGTCAACACCCTCGTCGACCGGTTCTTCGAGGCTCGCAAGATGATGATGCAGATGATGAAGGGCGGCTCCATGCCCGGCATGCCAGGCATGCCGGGGATGGGTGGAGGCGGCGGCAAGCGCAAGCCGCAACCGAAGAAGGCCAAGGCACGGCGGGTCTCAGGCAACCCGGCGAAGGCTGCCCAGGAGGCGGCTGCGGAGAAGGAGAAGGCAGCCGCGTCGCCGAGCAACCCGTTCGGGCTTCCGACCGAGGACGTCGACTACGAAAAGGCTGCCGCCAACCTCAACCTGCCCCAGGACTTCTCCAAGTTCCTCAAGTGAGACGTCGAGTCGGGGTCGAGTCGGCGTGTTTAGGCGCCGACTCGGCAGGGACTTGGGGCTGGTGTGGTGCGAGTGACGGTGACGGGTGAAAACCACCGTGGTGGTCGACGCGGCGAACGTGGTGGGGTCGCGGCCTGACGGCTGGTGGAAGGACCGCGCCGGGGCCGCCCAGCGCCTGCACGAGGCCCTGTTGGTGGCGGACGTGCCGGGCGACGAGATCGTCCTCGTGCTCGAGGGGGGCGCCAAGGCCGGCGTACGACCGGGCAAGGACGCGCACGTGCGCACCGTGCACGCACCCAAGGACGGTGACCGCACGATCCTCGCCGAGGCGAAGCGTGCGGCGGAGAAGGGGCGCCGGGTCACCGTCGTCACGGCCGACCGTGCGCTGTCGGCCAACTGCGGTGCCGTGGGCGCCGTCGTGGTCGGCCCGGCCTGGCTGATGGACCGACTGGACGAGGGCTGAGGTCGGTTAGGTTCGGGGCATGAGCGTGCTCAGGTTCTGCGGACCGGTCCTCCCCGACGGCGAGTCGCGTGATCTGTACGTCGTTGACGGCCGAGTCACCTACGAGCCGCACCGCGGCTCTGAGACGGTGATGCGCGGCTGGATCGTCCCGGGGCTTCTGGACGCCCACAACCACCTCGGTCTGGAGGACGGCGGCGGGGTGCCCGACGACGAGGTGGAGCGGCAGGCCGTCGCCGACCGAGATGCCGGTGTGCTCCTGCTGCGTGACTGCGGCTCCCCGGTCGACACCCGCTGGGTGCAGGCGCGGGACGACCTACCCCGGCTGGTGCGGTGCGGTCGCCATGTCGCACGGACCAAGCGCTACATCCGCAACTACGCCCACGAGGTCGAGCCGAGCGACCTCGCCGCCACGGTTGCTGAGCAAGCCCGTTTCGGGGACGGGTGGGTCAAGCTCGTGGGCGACTGGATCTCTCGCGACACCGGAGACCTGGCTCCCTCGTTCCCGGCGGCGGATTTCGCGGCCGCGATCGCGGCCGCGCACGCCGAGGGCGCCAAGGTGACGGCACACTGCTTCGGCTCCGAGGTCCTCACCGGACTCCTCGACGCCGGAATCGACTGCATCGAGCACGGCACCGGGCTCACCGAGGCGCACCTCACCCACATGGCTGAGCGCGGGGTGGGGTTGGTCCCGACCGTGCTGCAGACAGGCAAGTTCCCGGAGTTCGCCGAGGCGGGACGGGAGAAGTTCCCCGGGTACGCAGCGACCATGGAGGACCTCTTCAAGCGCCGTCGGGCTGTGCTGATGGCTGCCTACGACGCCGGCGTCGAGCTGTACGTCGGCAGCGACGGAGGTGGCCTCGGGCGCCATGGCCACCTCGTCGAGGAGATCATGGCGATGACCGCGATGGGGTTGCCGGCCGAGTACGTCCTCGGCGCCGCTTCTTGGCGGGGCCGGACCTGGCTCGGATTCGACAACCTGGGCGAGGGCGCGTCGGCTGACTTCGCGGTGTTCCCGCGAGACCCCCTGATCGACCTGACCGTGCTCGCCGAGCCGAGCGTGGTGGTGCTGCGGGGGGCCGTGGTCAGCGGCCTCTCGGCGAGCTGAGGACCACTCTGGTGATGACCGCGAGGAACATCACGCCCGCGGATGCGAGCACGACGCCCTGACGTCGAGGACTTCTGCAAGAGCCTAGATTTCGGACCGGGCTCGACATCTGGCACACTTCCGTGCTGAGTCCTGTGCGTCCGGCCCCTCTCGCCGAGCGCGTCGCAGGCCCCATCGAAGGATCCGACCCGGTGTTCCCCACTCGGTCCGGCTCTTCACCCACATCCGAGTTCCAAGGAGACACCCACCAGTGTCAGTCAAGATCCGTTTGAAGCGCCTCGGCAAGGTCCGCGTGCCGCAATACCGCATCGTCGTCGTCGACTCGCGCAAGAAGCGTGACGGCAAGGTCATCGAGGAGATCGGCCTCTACCGTCCCAAGGAGGAGCCGAGCTTCATCAAGGTCACCTCCGACCGCGCCCAATACTGGCTCGGAGTGGGCGCGCAGCCCTCCGAGGCCGTCGCCAAGATCCTTCGGATCACCGGCGACTGGCAGACCTTCAAGGGTATTGCCGGCACCGAGGGCACTCTGAAGCACGCCGCTGAGAAGACGTCGAAGATCGACCGCTTCAACGAGGCGCTGAAGGAGGCCGGCAACGAGCCCAAGGCCGCCGCCACGACTGCCAAGGCGAAGAAGGCCGACAAGGCTGCGGAGGAGAAGAAGGCCGACAAGGCTGCCGAGGAGAAGCCGGCGGCCGACAAGGCTGCTGCCCCTGAGGCTGCTGTCGAGGAGAAGCCCGCCGAGACCGAGGCTGCCGCCCCCGAGGCTGCTGTCGAGGAGAAGCCTGCCGACGACGCCGACGACAAGAAGGCCGACGCCTGATGCTCGAGGACGCTCTCGAGCACCTCGTGCGTGGTGTGGTCGACAATCCGGACGACGTCAGCGTGCGTGACAAGCAGATGCGTCGCGGCGGCTCGATCCTCGAGGTCCGGGTCCACCCCGACGACCTCGGCAAGGTGATCGGCCGTGGCGGCCGTACGGCGTCCGCGTTCCGCACCGTCGTCTCGGCCC
>JBAVCA010000118.1:0-4365 GCA_049586475.1 Nocardioides sp. | reverse complement strand
GCCCAGCTGCGGGTCATCGATGCGGCGCGGGAGACCGCTCGGGCGATCGCCCGCGGGGACGACCAGGCCGCGGCGGTCGCGGCAGGCCGGCACGTCACCCCGGCCGGAGGTCGTGTCGCAGTGATAGCGGACGGCGACGACGGCTCGACGGTGCGCGTGGAGGCCTCGGCACGGATCGCTGGTCCGGGGCCCCTGCTCGGATGGCTGCCCGGAGTGCGGGTACACGCCGTCGCTGTCGCGATGGCCGAGGAAGACCCGTGACTGGACCGCTGCACTGGCCCCCGCTCGCCGCCCGCCGTGGTGGCGAGCGGGGGGCGGTGACGGTGCTCGCGGTGGCCTTGGTGGGGCTGCTTGTCTGGGTCGGCGCGGCACTGAGCGTCGTGGGTGCGGTGTTCGCTGCACATCGTGAGGCCCAGTCTGCGGCCGACCTCGCGGCCTTGGCGGGAGCGTCTGCAGTCACTCAGGCCGGCGACCCTTGCCAGGTGGCCGCGTCGACGGCTCAGGCCAACGGCGCCGACCTCACCGGGTGTGCCGTCGAGGGCCGTGTCGTCCATGTGACGGTGATCGTCGGCGGTCCGCGGTGGCGGGGACTGGCCACCGGCGACCTCGTCGCTGAGAGCCGGGCCGGTCCAGGTTGATCAGACGGCGTGGCGAGACGGGCCGGTCACACCCTTGCGCTCAACGGCCGTCGTCGAGGTCGCGGCGTCGCTCGGCCTCGGCGCGGTCCAGCTTCTCGGAGAGCTGCTCCATCTTCTTGTCTTCCTTGCGCTGCTTGAGCCCGCGCCGGATCCCGTACCTGGCGATGGAGCCTCCCCACAGCACGCCAGCACCAGCAGCGATGCCCAGGACGAACAAGGTGGTGGTGCCGATGTCGATGCCGACGATGTCGATCTGCCCGAGCGGGCTGACATCGGTGGCAAGGACACCGAGCAGGATCAGCACGACTCCGACAAGCATGACGGCGAGGCCCAGGAGCAACATGGGCCGAGGTTACCCCGCGATCGACTCGTCGTCAGTGCTCCGAGCAGCGGCATCGACAGTGTCAGCGCAGGACAGCAGCAGGTCGAGCAGGGCCGCTGCCCCGGCCTTGTCGAGTGGACTGTTCTGGTTGCCGCACTTCGGCGACTGCACGCACGAGGGGCAGCCGTCAGGGCACGAGCACGACGCGATGGCCTCCCTGGTGGCGGTGAGCCACTCGCGAGCAGCTCGGAACCCGCGCTCGGCGAAGCCGGCGCCTCCTGGATGGCCGTCGTGGATGAAGACCGTCAACCGTCCGGTGTCGGCGTGCCGGGCAGTGGAGACGCCGCCGATGTCCCAGCGGTCGCAGGTCGCAAAGAGGGGCAGCAGCCCGATCGCGCAGTGCTCGGCGGCGTGGGCCGCCCCGGGGACGTCGACCTCGGACGGCAGCGAGGCGGCGAGCAGGTCGTCGGGCACGGTCCACCACACGGCCGAGGTCGACAAGGCTCGCTGCGGCAGGTCGAGGGGTTCCTCGGCGATCACCTCGCCCGAGGGCTGGCGCCGTCGGAGGTAGGAAACCACCTGGTGGGAGACCTCGACGTCGCCCAAGGAGAGCCGGCACCGGCCCCAGTCCCGGTGCTCCCGCTCGGCAGTGATGGTGATGTCGGTGATCTCGCGCGCTGAGGTGGTGTAACCCGGAAACCCCGGTGCGCATCGCGTCATCGTGGCAACTCGCTCGTCGAGGTCGAGGTCGTCGACGAACCAGGTCTCACCGCGGTGCAGGTAGACCGCGCCGGTGTGCGCGGTGCTGTCGGCGCGGCCACCGTCAACCGTGCCGACGACCCGGCCCGTGTGCGCCTCGATGAGGGAGATCGCGGTGCCGCCTGCAGAGCGGATATCGGTGAGGTCGGCAGCTCGGCGTCGGTCGGTCCAGAACCACCCCGCAGCACGACGGCGCAAGAGCCCAGCCTCGGTGAGGCTGAGCACGACCTCGCGGGACCGCGGTCCGAAGAGTGGCAGGTCGGCGGCGGTGAGGGGACGCTCCTGGGCGGCGGCGCAGAGGTGGGGGCCGAGGACGTGCGGGTTGTCGGGGTCGAAGACCTGCGCCTCGACGGGTCTCCCGAGCAGCGTGTCGGGGTGGTGCACGAGGTAGGTGTCGAGCGGGTCGTCGCGCGCGATCAGGATGCCGAGCGCGTCCTGAGCGCCTCGACCGGCTCGGCCGAGCTGTTGCCACAGAGCAGCGCGGGTCCCCGGGAAGCCAGCGATGAGCACGGCATCAAGACCGCTGATGTCGATCCCGAGCTCCAGGGCGTTGGTCGCGGCGAGGCCGAGCAGCTCACCGGAGCGCACGGACATCTCCAGGGCCCGTCTCTCCTCGGGGAGGTAGCCGCCCCGATAGGAACCGACGCGTGCAGGGAGGCTCGGATCAACCTCGTCCAGCAGCGCGGCCGCGGTGAGAGCCACGTGTTCGACGCCTTGGCGCGAGCGTACGAAGGCCAACGTCCGCACGCCCTCGGCGACCAGGTCGGCCAGCAGGTCGGCGGTCTCCGAGCTGGCGGCGCGTCGGGTGGGGGCACCGTTCTCGCCGCCGAAGGAGGTCAGGGGCGGTTCCCACAGGCCGAGGGTGAGCTCTCCGCGCGGCGACGCGTCGTCCGTCACGGCCCGCACGTCCAGGCCGATGAGCCGAGACGCCGTCAGCGCAGGCTCGGCGGTTGTCGCCGAAGCGAGCACAAAGGTGGGGAACGCGCCGTAGGACGCGCAGACCCGCCGCAGGCGCCGGAGCACGTGGGCCACGTGAGCGCCGAAGACGCCCCGGTAGTGGTGACACTCGTCGATCACCACGTAGCGCAGGGAGCCGAGGAAGCCGGCCCAACGCTCATGGGCGGGAAGGATCGAGCGGTGCAGCATGTCGGGGTTGGTCAGGACGTACTCCGCATGCGCCCGAGCCCAGTCGCGCTCGTCCCGACTGCTGTCGCCGTCGCAGGTCGCTATCCGGGTCGGCAGCCCCAGCTCGAGCAGCGACGTGAGCTGGTCGTGGGCCAGGGCCTTGGTCGGGGCGAGGTAGAGCGTCGCGGCGCCGCTGCGACCTCGGGTGCCGTGGGGACTCCGCGCTGCTTGCGCGCAGCTGAGCGCCGGCAGCTGGTAGGCCAGTGACTTCCCCGACGCCGTTCCGGTGGAGACGACGACGTGCTCTCCCGCCCAGGCAGCCTCGGCCGCCTCGACCTGGTGTGACCAGGGCTGCACGACCCCGCGCTCGACGAGTGCTCGGCGTACCTCGGCCTCGACCCATGAGGGCCACGGGCTGAGCCGAGCCTCGCGCGAGGGCACCCGCTCGACGTGCGTGAGCCGGCCGTCGCGCCCGGGGACCGCCGAGAGCCTCTCCAGGAGGTCGGCCACCGATCGGGAGACAGTAGGGGCCGGCATGGGTCGATCATGACAAGCGGCACCGACAGCGTGGCCACGCGGTTGCCGATGCACCTCGCAGCCTGGTGTGCGTGCGACGGCACGTCGTGGTTTGATACGGGAGGCTTGGACTCGGGATGGGTGCCCCCGGGAGGCCCCCTCTGCACCGTTCCTCTGGGAGATCATGTGGACCTGACCTTGGAAACGCGAGACGTCGACGGACGGACGGTCGTCGCCGTCGGTGGTGAGATCGACGTCTATACGGCGCCGAAGCTGCGCGACAAGATCACCGAGCTCGTCGCTGCCGGCACCCACCACCTGATCATCGACCTGGAGGCCGTGGAGTTCCTCGACTCCACCGGACTCGGCGTGCTGGTCGGTGGGCTGAAGAAGGTCCGCGCCCACGATGGTTCGCTGCACCTCGTCTGCAACCAGGACCGCCTGCTCAAGATCTTTCGGATCACCGGTCTGGCGAAAGTCTTCGTGATCCACGAGAGCACCGGGGCCGCGCTCTCCTGATCGCGGCCTCTGCGCACGCGCGGGCGGGCGCGTGGGCGCCCGCGGATCGCGACGTGGTGTGGTGCGCGTCACACCCCCTGTCCAGCAGGGGGTCCCGTCTGCGTAAACTCCGCTGCGTTCTGACATGACGTGGGTCACATCTGACCTCGCATGACGCTCCCCAACGCAGGAGGAAACAGATGGCCGGGATCTCTCCCGTACTCGCCGTCGACGTCTCCGGCGGCAACCTGGTCCTGGTCATCGTCGTCGCCCAGATCGCGCTTGGCGCGCTCGGGATGGCCGCAATGTTCCGCCACGAGGTCCTGGCCGCCGCTGAAGGCACCGACAACATGAAGAACATCGCCCAGGCGGTGCAGGAGGGCGCCAACGCCTACCTGACCAGGCAGTTCCGGACGCTGGCGATCTTCGCCGCCATCGCGTTCTTCGCGCTGCTGGTGCTGCCGGCCGACGACACCACCGTGCGGATCTTCCGCTCGGTGTTCTTCA
>JBAVCA010000117.1:0-3989 GCA_049586475.1 Nocardioides sp. | reverse complement strand
GCAGATAGAAGAGGGCGCGGGAACGCGCGACGGTGTGAAACCAACTCTCGCGCCGCGTATCTAGGCTCATCTACTTCCTACTCCCAACCCGCGATGCAAACGATGCCGAGCGACCCGCTATCACCCTAAACATCAACTGAGGTCACCGCGCGCGAATCACCACGGTCCACCTAACCATGCTTAAGGAAATGTCGTCTGTTTTGTGCGGGTAATTTCACCCTTTTGGTAGTAGTGGCTACCGCGAGCGCGCGCGGAGGCCCCTGTGCGGCATCATGCCGCCATGAAGGGAATCATCCTGGCCGGTGGCACCGGCAGCAGGCTCCACCCGATCACGCACGCGGTGAGCAAGCAGCTGATGCCGGTCTACGACAAGCCGATGATCCACTACCCGTTGTCGACGCTGATGCTTGCCGGGATCCGCGAGGTCCTGGTGATCACCACCCCGCACGAGGCCGAGCAGTTCGTCCGCCTGCTCGGGGACGGCTCAGCGTTGGGCATCGAGATCTCCTACGCGACCCAACCGTCTCCGGACGGGCTGGCTCAGGCCTTCCTGATCGGGGAGGGCCACATCGGCTCGGACCGGGTGGCGCTCGTGCTCGGCGACAACATCTTCTACGGTTCCGGCCTCGGCACCCGGCTGCGTCGCTTCGACGAGCTCGACGGCGCAGCAGTCTTCGGCTACCGGGTCGCCGACCCGTCGGCGTACGGCGTGGTGGAGTTCGACGACAGCTTCCGGGCGATCTCGCTCGAGGAGAAGCCCGCTGAGCCCCGCAGCAGCTTTGCCGTGCCGGGGCTGTACTTCTACGGCAACGACGTCGTCGAGCTTGCTCGGGACCTGAGGCCGTCGGCACGCGGCGAGCTGGAGATCACCGACCTCAACCGCCGCTACCTCGAGCAGGGCCGACTCCAGGTCGAGGTGCTGCCTCGCGGATCTGCCTGGCTCGACACCGGGACCTTCGACGACCTCAACGACGCAAGCAACTTCGTGCGCGCGATCGAGGCCCGTCAGGGCACCAAGGTCGGTGCTCCCGAGGAGGTGGCCTGGCGGATGGGCTACATCGACGACACCCAGCTGGCGGCGCTCGCCGAGGGGCTCCTCAAGAGCGGGTACGGTCGCTACTTGCTCGGACTGCTCGACGAAATGGCCGAGCGCGGCCTGCGTGGTTGAAAGAGGTACGTCATGCAACACCTTGCGCGCGCTCTGCGCCGCAACGCGATCCTGATCCTGCTGTGCTTGGCCGTGACGCTGGGAGTGGCCTTCGTCGTCACCGAGCGGGAGACCCCGCAGTACGACTCCACGGTCCGGGTCCTCGTGTCGGCACCCGCTGGTGCGGAGGAGAGCGAGAGCCCCGCCGTGCTGGCTGCGACGTACGCCGACGTGGCCACCAGCGAGGTGCTCGCGACCCGCGTGGTCGATCGACTGCTCGGGGACCCGACCTTCCGCGGTGATGCCGGGATCGCGGCCTCGACGTTGCTGGACCAGGTCAGCGCCGCGGTGGCGCCGGGGACCTCGGTCATCGTGATCGGCGTGCGTGACCCCGACCCCGCCACCGCCCAGCTGATCGCCCAGAACTACGCCGAAGAGCTGATCGTCACTGCAGCCGATGCCGAGGCCGGGCCTCTCGGAGCCCAGCCGGAGACCCCCCCGAGCGACGAGGCCGGTGCGCCCAGCTTCACGATCATCGACTTCGCCACCTTCGACGACCAACCGGCCTCACCACAGCCGCTGCTCGTGCTCCTGCTTGCTGCCGGCGCCGGGCTCCTGCTGGGGCTGGTGCTCACTGGCTTCCGGGAGGTGCTGACGAGGACGCTCCGCACCAACGCGGACGTAGCCGCGCTGGTGGGGGAACCGGTGCTGGCCCCGATCGCTCGCGAGTCAGCTCGCCGTCGGCGCACGCTGGTCACCGACCTCGATCCGGATGCTCAGCGACCGGAGGCGATCCGGCTGTTGAGCACCCGGCTGCAGCCCGCCGACGGCGAGGATCGCCACCAGGTCATCGTGGTCACGGCCGCGGTCGCGGGGGAGGGCACCTCCTCCACGGCAGTCGACCTCGCGCTGACGCTGGCGAGCGCCGGCGCGCGAACGCTGCTCGTGGACGCCAACCTGCGCAGCCCACAGGTGGCCAGGACCTTCGACATCGACGGCTCGTCAGGGGTGTCCACGGTGCTGCTCGGTGAGCTCGAGCTCGAGGATGCGTTGTGGACCCATCCGGGCACCGGGCTGCTGGTGCTGCCCAGCGGGACGCTGCCCCCCAACCCGGCCGAGCTGCTCTCGTCCAGCGCGATGGTGCACCTGCTCGACCGAGTCCGCGCCGATCATGAGGTCGTCGTGGTCGATGCGGCTCCGCTCAACCCGGTGACCGATGCCGCCCTGAGTGCTGCTCGTGCGGACGGGGTGCTGCTGGTGGTGCGCCACGGCCGTACGCGCGCAGCGCACGTGCGCACCGCCGTGGAGCGGCTGCACCAGGTGGGCGCGACGACGATCGGGGTCACCCTGAACGCCGTACCGACTCCCCGCAAGCCTCGGCAGACCAGCACCCGGTCGGTCAGGCGCTCGTAGTCCGAAGTGACTAGGTAACCCAGCCTGCGCGATGGATGTGCCGGCGTGAGCTGAGCGGCCACAGTGGACACGCTCGCGCGACTCGGGGCCCGCGAGGGTGGCCACATCACCACCTAGCGAGGTGTGGTCCCGACGGCTGGAGGGAGGTCGTGGGGGCCATTCCCTCGCGGCCCGCGCGGAACCGTTCGGAACCCGGTCTGGAATCCCGACTGGGACCCCGACTGGTGCACTGACTGGGGCTCACCTGTCGCACGGGTGAGGGTGCGCACGGCGCTGCGACTACCCTGCCGGGCATGAAGGTTCTCATCACCGGCGGCGCCGGCTACATCGGATCGATCACCGCCAAGGCACTGGAGGAAGCCGGCCACACCCCGGTGATCCTGGACTCGCTGCTCAGCGGGCCACGCGTCTTCGTGCGGGACCGGATCTTCTACGAAGGTGACATCGCCGACCGCGCGCTGGTGCGACGGATCGCCGAGGAGCACCCCGACCTGCACGCCACGATCCACATGGCCGCTCGGATCGTCGTGCCGGAGTCGATGCAGCTGCCGTACGAGTACTACCGCGACAACGTCGCCAAGTCACTCGAGCTCTTCGACGAGCTCACCCAGCTCGGACTGCCGCGGGTGCTCTTCTCCAGCTCCGCGAGCCTGTATGCCACCAAGGACGGCTTCGAGGTCGACGAGCAGGACCCGCTCGCGCCCGGCTCGCCGTACGCGCGGACCAAGCACATGATGGAGCAGGTGCTCCAGGACCTCGCCTCGGCCACCGACCTGCGCGCGGTGATCCTGCGCTACTTCAACCCGATCGGCTCCGACCCCGACCTCGAGTCGGGCATCTACGTCAAGGAGCCCTCGCACGTGCTGGGTCAGCTCGTGCTCGCTGCGCGCGGGATGAAGCCGTCGTTCACGATCACCGGCACCGACCTGCCCAGCCGCGACGGCACCGGGCTGCGGGACTACATCCACGTCTGGGACCTCGCCCGAGCGCACGTGAGGGCGATCGAGGCGTTCGACGACGTCCTCGAAGCAGTCGACGCGCCCAGCGCCGTGATCAACATCGGCACCGGTGACGGGGTGACCGTGCGGGAGCTGGTGGCCTCGTTCGAGAAGGTCTTCGGCTCCGCGGTGCCGATCACCGAGGCCCCGCCGCGACCCGGCGACGTCGTCGGTGCCTTCGCGAACGTCGACAAGGCGGCGTCCCTGCTCGACTGGCGCGCCGAGCTCAGCATCGACGACGCCATCTCCTCCGCGCTGTCGTGGGCCGACCGCCGCCAGGAGGTCCTCGGCTACGAGTGATCTCCTGACGGGCCTGCCCGGGCCCGTCGGAGGTCGGTCAGAGGCTGTGGAGCAGCGCCCGTGTGCGGGCGACGACGTCCAGCAGCGCCTCGGCGGCCGCCGGGCTCATCGGACCCATGTCGATGAAGCCG
>JBAVCA010000116.1:0-3572 GCA_049586475.1 Nocardioides sp. | reverse complement strand
CCGGGGCCGTCGTCGCGTGCAGCTGAGCGTCGGCGATGACGTCGCCCAGCGCCGACTCGCCGGCGGTGGTGGCCAACCGGGTGATCGGCGCCGTCACCGAGCCGATGACGCGATTGGCCAGCGGTGCGGAGAGGCCTACGTACTTGTCGACCAGCTCGGACAGCGCCGGGGCCTTGGGGACGGTGCGCGTGACGATCGTGTTGTTGACGGTGTGCGCGACGACGTCCTTGGTCGCGCGGCTGACCGTCAGGTCGATGTCGGTGACGAGCCGCCCGGCGGACGCGGCGCCGGTGACGATCTTGCCGTCGATGAGGCAGTTGACCGCCCAGTTGGTGTGGCCGGTGACGACGACGTCGATCGCGTCGTCCATCCGATCGACGATCGGCGGCAGCGCGCCCGACGGGTTGCTGCAGCTGTTGATCGTCGTCTCCTTCATCGAGTCCGAGACCCTGCCACCCTCGTGCAGCAGCACGACGAACGTCTCGACGCCCTGCTTCTGCAGGAGCGGGACCAGTGCGTTGACGGAGTCTGCCTCGTCGAAGAAGTCGACGTGGGAGATCCCGGACGGACTGACGATGTCGGGCGTTCCTTCGAGGGTCATGCCGATGACCGCGACCTTGACTCCCTCGAAGTGCTCGATCTTGTACGGCGGGAGGATCGTCTCGCCGCTCTCCTTGTAGGCGACGTTTGCAGCCAGGAAGTCGAACTCGGCTCCCGCGAAGGCATCGCCGTCCTGGCAGCCGTCCACCGGGTGGCAGCCGCCGTTCTGCATGCGCAGCAGCTCGTCGACGCCCTCGTCGAACTCGTGGTTGCCGACGCCGTTGTAGTCCAGCCCCATCAGGTTGAAGGCCTCGATCGTGGGCTCGTCGTGGAACAGCGCGGAGACGAGCGGGGTGGCCCCGATCAGGTCACCAGCAGAGACGAACAGAGTGTTCGGGTTCGTGGCGCTGAGCTGCTCGACGTGCGTCGCGAGGTACTCGACGCCGCCAGCGTTCGTCGAACCGATCCGGCCGCCGGAGCCCGTGGGCGGCTCAAGGGCGCCGTGGAAGTCGTTGAGGCCGAGGATCTGGATCTCCGTGGTCTGGGCCTTGTCGGCCCGACCGGGTTTGGGATCACCCGCCGCCCGTTCTGCTGTTGCGGTGACTGTGAGTCCGAACGCGACTACCAGGGCGGCTGGCAGAGCGAGCTTTTTCCTCATCCGAGACGTCCTTCGCTGCGCGCGCCACGCACGCCAGCGGCGGCATCTGGCCGCACGCAGTGCGTGGCACGAGTGGGTTGTGTGTCGGTGTGGTCCCCCATGAAGGCGACGCATGACGTGGCGAGGATAACCGCCGATCGGCTCGGCCGGAAGACCTCCCCTCACGTCGGAGTTTCGGCCTGATGTGCCCAGCCGTGACCTCGGACGGTCGACGCTCGCGGCATCGGACACTTGTTTGACACGTGCACCGAACGAGAAAGGCCCCTGACTCGCGTCTCCGCAGGTCAGGGGCTCTGTGTGATGGTGGGCGATACTGGGTTTGAACCAGTGACCTCTTCCGTGTCAGGGAAGCGCGCTACCACTGCGCCAATCGCCCGTTGCCGTGGTTGACCACAGCAGGTATGAAGTTGTGGGTGGTGGAGGTGGGTACGGGATTTGAACCCGTGTACACGGATTTGCAGTCCGTTGCCTCGCCTCTCGGCCAACCCACCGTGTTCCTGCATGGAGGTCGGGCCGTGACACTGACCTCTCCGAGCGGACAACGAGACTCGAACTCGCGACCTCAACCTTGGCAAGGTTGCGCTCTACCAACTGAGCTATGTCCGCCTGCGTTCCCGGCAAGCTTCCCCGCCGTGACTGCGAGTGGAACATTAGCCGATGGCCGAGGTGGTGGCCAAAACGGGGTCCCGGACGGCGTGGCGGCGGGGTCTCGCCACCAGCCGGGGCGTGGAGAATCGACCCACCGGAAAGTCGTCCCTCCGGTGCCAGCCGTGAGTCGCCCTAGGGTGGCGTCATGCATGCGTGGGTGGATGGCGAGCTTCTGGCAGATCCGGGCGCGGCCGCGATCAGGATCACCGATCATGGATTCACCGTCGGAGACGGTGTGTTCGAGGCCGTCAAGGTCGTCGACGGCAACCCGTTCGCTCTCGATCTGCACCTGTCCCGGCTCGAGCGGTCCGCGCGGGGGCTCGGGCTGGAGCCTCCCGCGCTCGACGTCGTTCGGCAAGGGGTCGCCGCGGTGCTCGCCCCGGCTCACCTTGCGTTGGGCCGGCTGCGGATCACCCTGACTGCGGGTCCGGCGCCGCTGGGGTCCGGCCGCGGCACGCATAGACCCACGCTCGTGGTCGTCGCTGTGGCGATGGATGCGACCGCGGACACAACCAGCATCGTCACCGTCCCGTGGCCCCGCAACGAGCGCAGCGCCATCGCGGGGCTGAAGACCACGTCATACGCAGAGAACGTCGTCGCGCTTGCCCATGCTCGCGAGGACGGAGCCAGCGAGGCGATCTTCGCCAACACCGCTGGTCACCTGTGCGAGGGAACCGGCTCCAACGTGTTCTACGTCGTGGGTGGGGAGCTACGTACGCCGACTCTGGCGAGTGGCTGCCTTGCCGGGGTGACCCGCGCGCTGGTGCTCGACTGGTGCGGTGGGCGCGAGGTGGACGAGCCGATCCGAGTCGCCGAGCATGCCGATGAGGTCTTCCTGGTCTCTACGACCCGCGACGTCCAGGCAGTCACCCGCTGGGGCGCTCGCGAGATCGCAGTTGGGCCGATCACACAGCATGCCGCTGCCACCTGGGCCGAGCGCGAGCCGGAGCTCCTGTCAGCGCTCTGATCCGTCGAGCCTGTCGGGAGAACGCGTCAGGAGCCCAACGACTCGATCCAGGAATCGAGGTCGAGCGGCTCCGGCTCGTAGCCGGGGGTGACCAAGTCCCACGTGCGGATCAGAAACTGAAGGACCTCCGCGCTGCGCGCGGCGACCCTGAGGCGGCCTTCGGGGGAGTGGAAGACCATGCGAACAACTGCATGACCATCCTCATCGATGCCGGGGGCCAAGCGGATGTCACCGTCACCCGCGGGCTCGGTGAGCCCTTGTCGCAGAAGGCCACGATCCATCACCCAGGGAACCTCGCCCGCCGGCACGTGGAACGTCAGGCCCACGGCGTACGGGTCACTCTCGCAGTACCCGAACGTCGCCATGAATGCCATCGGTCGCCCGCGATCGTCGTCGCAGTGCAGTGCGATGTCCTGGGTGAGTGCGGGAGCAACTGGATGAGCCATGACCGTCCTTGCCGAGAATTGAACGAGGGAGCGTGCCGCCCCTCCTTCTAGACGCCGCAGCGCCGCGATCCGTTGCCTGTTCAACGAAGAATCTGTCAAGGGGCTACGGATGTGAGTCGCGCCGACCTGATGCGTTAGAGTCTGCGACCGCACCCGCGTGCAGCACAGCGGGCGATTGGCGCAGTGGTAGCGCGCTTCGTTCACACCGAAGAGGTCACTGGTTCGAACCCAGTATCGCCCACCGAGAAACCTTGCCCTTGATCAGCGAACCCGCTGGTCAAGGGCGTTCGCATATCGCCGACCGACGTTGCGT
>JBAVCA010000115.1:0-5375 GCA_049586475.1 Nocardioides sp. | reverse complement strand
GGTAAGGACTGGCTTCCAAGATGACCGGGAAGTCACCGACGGCGTCGGGGCGGGTCACCTCGACGTGGACCTCGGTGCCGTCCCACATCGGTAGCGCGAAGGTCTCCTTCACGGTCGGGTAGCGATCCTGGGAGAGCCCGCTGACCTTCGCGTAGTCGAACGCGGCGAGCGCCGAGTTCTGCGGCGGCTTCCCGCCGCCCTTCCCGTCGGGCGGGCCGGCCTGGGCTGGCTGCAGGGTGGCGCCGGTGACGGCGAGAGTGAGGACGGTGGCGAAGAGGGCGCCGAGGCGGCGCCGGTGGGACGGCGTAGACATGCTTGGCCTTTCCGGAGGGGGTTGCTGTGACCAACGACTCAGCAGATCGGGGGTTACGACGCGGTCTGAGCCGGCGTGGTGCAGCACGACGCCACGGCGTGGGGCCGGGCGGATAGGTCGGTCCTATCCGAAGCGTGTGCGCCGTCCCGCTTGCTGTTGCGAAATCATCAGAACATTCGCCTGGCAGCATCACGAAGCGGCTCGACTTCAACCCAGTAGGCGCGGTGGTCGGAGACGTCGCGTCCGGCCGGACCGTGCCCGTTGACGCGCACCACCCAGGACTGCGGCAGCGCAATGTGATCAGTGCTGAACTGAGACGCAAAGCTGCTCGGCAGTTCCGCAGTCGGGACCTGAAGTCTCATGCCATCCGCGGCTGCCAGGATCGCCGACTGGGCCGAACGCTTGGATCCTGAAAGGGGACTGCTGCACGAAAGGGCGACGGCTTGCATCAGGCCGGCGGCAAAGGTCCACGCATCAACGACTCACCGACGCAAGCAGTGTCACACAGCGATGCGTCGCTGGTCCTGCACCGATAGCCAGGTCGGCTGCGGCATCTGTAGATGCCGCCGTCGTCGTGCTGCGTATGTCAGACGAGAGCTTCCGCTCCTAGCGGGGCGAGCCTAGCGCCCGGTGCGTCGGCGCAGTGATCACCCTCCTCGGATCAGCGACCTTGTTACTGTCGGCAGATTCTCCGGTCGGTCGATCGCCTGGACCTCGCACTGCACGATCTTCAACGGGTCGCCGCGGCGGACCGCCGGAGACGACCTTGTCAGGCAATCAAAGGATGTACAGATGCGTACTAGCACCAAGCTGACCAGTTTGGTCTCAGCCGCAGTTCTCGGCATGACCCTGACCGCGTGCGGCGGCAGCGACGACGCCGTCACGGTCGGATCGAAGGACTTCACGGAGAACATCCTCCTCGGCGAGATGCTGCTCCAGGCACTCGAGGGCGAGGGGATTGAAGTCGAGGACAAGATCGACCTCGGTGGCACGGAGGTCAACCGTGGTGCGCTCACCAGCGGTGACATCGACGTCTACCCGGAGTACAACGGCACCGGTTGGACGGTGCACCTCGGCCAGGAGGACCCCAGCGGCGATCCCGACGAGCTGTACAAGGTCACGGCCGAGAAGGACCTCGCGGACAATGAGATCAAGTGGGTGGGCCTGTCGCCGTTCAACGACACCTACGGCTTCGCCGCGAATGGCGACCTCGCCGCCTCCGACGGCCCCTTCGACCTCCAGGGCATGGCTGACTACCTGCAGGCCAACAAAGACGCCACGGTGTGCCTGGAGACGGAGTTCCCCGACCGCCCTGATGGTCTGGTCCTGTTCGAGGACGCAACCGGCTACAAGCTCCCCGAGAGTCAGCAGCAGATCCTCGACACCGGCCTGATCTACACCGAGACCTCCGACGGAGCCTGCGACTTCGGCGAGGTATTCACGACCGACGGTCGGATCACCGAGCTGAACCTCAGCCTCGTCGACGACCCGGGCGTCTTCATCCTCTACAACGTGTCCTACACGATGCCTGTTGAGGTCTACGAAGCCAACGCCGAGGTCTACGACCAGCTCATCGACAAGATCCTCGCCGGGCTCGACAACGAGACGATGGCGGCCCTCAACGCCCAGGTCGACGTCGACGGCACGCCCGCCTCCGCCGTCGCCGAGGCCTACCTCCAGGAAATCGGGGTTCTCTGACCCCCTTTCCAGCGGCACTAACGCCGACAACGACGAATGCCGCGGGTCTGATGGACCCGGCGGCGTTCGTCGTCCGTCACAAACCGTGGGGCCGCAAGAAGCGCTCAGCCACAGCGCCGAGCCAGTCGAAGGTCAGCGCAATGATGGCCACCAGGACCGCGCCGACGATGAGCACAGGGTTCTGACTCAGCTTGATGCCCGAGCTGATGGTGATGCCCAGGCCACCACCGCCGATTAGGTAGGCGAGCGTCGACATGCCGATGTTGATGATCACCGCGGTCCGAATGCCGGCCACGATGATCGGGACGGCGAGCGGCAGCTCGATGCGGGCCAGCACCAGCCGTCTCGTCATTCCCATGCCCCGCCCGGCCTCGATCACGCTGCGGTCGACGGCGTCCAGGCCGACCATGGTGTTGCGGAGCACTGGCAACAGCGCGTAAAGCGCCAGCGCGAAGACCACCGACACCTTTCCTTGCCCCCCGATGATCAAAGCGAGCACGATCAGTCCGTACGCCGGGATTGCCTGGCCAGCGTTGGCGAAGCCGACGATGCCTGGGGCGATGCGGCGGAAGGACTCCCGGGTCAACATGATCCCCAGGGGCACTGCGAGGGCGATGACGATCACGGTAGAGAAGAAGGCGATCGTGAGGGTGTCCTGGATCTGCGGCACCAGGTTCTCCGACCACGCCAGGGCCGAGCGCTGCTGCCGCTTGGCGTTCTCCAGATCCAGACTCTGGTAGTAGAGGTAGAGAAACCCGGCCAACGCTGCGATGAGAAAGGGCGCTGCGACCAGGCCGCCGTCGCGGATCCGTGCCGAGACGTCCTTGCGGGACGGCAGTTTCCCCGGAGCCGCGGGCGGTGCGGAGGCATCCGCCTCGGGGGCGGCGGTCTGCGCCGTCATGCGTGAATCTCGAGGTCTTCGTAGTGCCGCTGTGCCTCGCGCTGGGCCCGCCGGATGGCCTTGTTGAGGTCCGCCATGGACACCACACCCTGAAACTCGCCGTTGGCGTCCACGACGACCGTCAGTCCGGCCGCGCTCTGCACCATCAGCTCGAGGGCCTCGAACAGGCTGCTCTCGCTGCGCAGCCAATCCTCGCCCACCGCCTCGCCGGCCGTGGCGTAGGTGGCGGGCCCTCCGTCGAGGTCCTCGGCCCGCAGCCAACGGACCGGGCTGCGGTGCTCGTCGAGGAAGATCAAGTAGTCGTAGTGCGAGTCGGCGAGCTTTGCACGGCCCGCCTCGGGCGAGTCCTTCGCAGAGACAAAGGGGTAGCCGGTGAAGGTCACCGAGTCGACCTTGAGGAAGTTCAGCCCCTTGATGGTCGAGCCGTTGCCGATGAAGTCATTGACGAAGTCGTCGATCGGACGGGCCAGGATCCGTTCGGGGGTGTCGATCTGGTGGATCGTGCTGCGCTCACCCAGGATCGCGATGCGGTCGCCCATCTTGATGGCCTCGTCGATGTCGTGGGTGACGAACACGATGGTCTTCTTCAGCTCGCTCTGCAGACGCAGGAACTCGTTCTGCAGGCGGTCCCGGGTGATCGGATCGATGGCACCGAACGGCTCGTCCATCAACATGATGTCGGGATCGGCCCCCAGGGCTCGTGCGACGCCCACTCGCTGCGCCTGGCCACCCGAGAGCTCCTTGGGGAAACGGTCGCGGTAGACGTCGGGGTCCAGCCCGACGGTGGCGAGCAGCTCCTCGGTCCGCGCCCGGATCCTTTCCTTGTCCCACCCGAGCATCTTGGGCACGGTGGCGATGTTGTCGGAGATCGTCAGGTGTGGGAACAGCCCGATCTGCTGGATGACGTAGCCGATGCGCCGTCGCAGCTTGTCGGGGTTGACCATAGTGACGTCCTTGCCGTCGACCAGGATGCGCCCGTTGCTCGGCTCGATCATCCGGTTGATCAGTCGCAGGGTGGTGCTCTTGCCGCAGCCCGAGGGCCCGACCAACACCAGGATCTCCCCCTCATGGATGTCCAGAGTGAGGTCTGCAACAGCAGGGACCTTCGTGCCGGGGTAGGTCTTGCCCACCGCGTCCAGGTGGATCTTGGGAGTCTTCGCCTCGGAGCTCATGGGTTCCTCTCGTGGGGCTGCGTTGGGTCAGGCAGGAGGGTGGCGCGCGCTCAGAGGCGCAGTCCGCGAGGGGTGGTGAACCGTTGGACGAGACCGAGCAGCGCGTCGAGGGCCAGTCCGAGCAGGATCGTGAAGACGACCCCGACCCACACCGCGTCCGAAGCGCCGTCGAAGCCGTTGCGGGTGAGGCCGGCCTTGACGAAGTTGCCCAGCCCGTTGCCTCCGACCAGTGGGGCTATGGCAGCGATGCTCACCGTCAGCAAGGTGGCGACGCGGATCCCAGTCATGATCACCGGCCACGCGAGTGGCAGTCGCACCTGGACGAGCTGTTGGCGGGTGTTGAGTCCCATACCTTTAGCCGATTCCACGACCGCCGGGCTCACCGCATCCAAGCCGGTCACCGTGTTGCGGATGATCGGGAGCAGCGCGTAGAGGAACAGGGCGCACATCGCCGGGAGATTGCCGGTGCCGGTGATCGGCACGAAGAGCGCGAAGAAAGCCAGCGAGGGGATCGTCAAGAAGACGCCGGCGGTCGACAGGACCAGCGGTCGGGCAACGGCGTTGCGCTGGATCGCAACCCCGACCAGTACCGCGAAGACGCTGGCGAGCGCGATCACGATAAGGGTCATTCGCGCATGAGTCAGGGTCTCCTCGATGATCCCCTCTTGATTGTCCTGGACGAACGAGAACCAATCCGTGAGCGCTTCCACTGGGACCTTTCGAGAGCGGGGGTAACCCACGACCCTACGCGAGAAGCCCCCTGACGGGTCGACTCATTCGTCAAGATGGGCCTGCAGTACCGCCCGGCACCTTTCGTCGGCGGAGCCTTCACCCCAAGGACGCATCTTTCCCGCGTTCCATCGAGCGACGGCAGGTCCGACTGCGCTTCAGTGCGACGGCGATCTCAGCCTCCCACTCCCGCTTCCCGCACTTCCGCTATCGCGTGAGTGAAGCCTCCCAGGCCTCGAGCGCGAGTTAGTGCCCGGCTCGGCAAGAGCTCAGTCGTCGCTGAGGGTGCCGACAAGCACGCCCTCGTCGCCAATCTCTTCGGCGGGCTCTTCGGCGGGCTCTTCGGCGGGCACTTCGGCCGGCTCCTCGACTGGAAGGTCGGCGGTGTAGGCGCATGCGTCGACAGGATTTTCCACGGCCTCGGGCCGCTCGGCCTTGCGCTTGTCCTTCTTCTTCGGAGGGTAGAGCGCCTTGTCGACCGTCTCCTGCACGTAGGCGTAGTCGGGATCGCCCGAGAAGAACTTCTCCGAGGCGCGGAACACGACCGAGCGCACCTTGGCGT
>JBAVCA010000114.1:0-1596 GCA_049586475.1 Nocardioides sp. | reverse complement strand
GCCGTACTCCGGGCGGCCGGTGCCCTCCATGATGCCGGGGATCTCACGGAACTGACGGCGCACCTCGTAGACCACGGCCGCCGCCGCGCGAGCGACAGCATTGATCGCAAGCCCGGAGAACATGAACACCACAGCCGCACCCAGCAGGATGCCGACGATCACCGCGGGGTTGAAGACGCTGAAGTCGAGCAGGTAGGCCTCGTCAAGACCGACGTTGGCCTCAGCGAGCTTCTCGAAGACCGTCGTGGCGTAGGAGCCGAAGAGCGCGGTCGCCGCGAGCACCGCGGTGGCGATCGCGATGCCCTTGGTGATCGCCTTGGTCGTGTTGCCCACCGCGTCGAGCTCGGTGAGGATCAACGCGCCCTCCTCGCTGACGTCGCCGGACATCTCAGCGATGCCCTGGGCGTTGTCGGAGACCGGTCCGAAGGTGTCCATCGCGACGATGACGCCCACGGTGGTGAGCAGCCCGGTGCCGGCGAGGGCGACCGCGAACAGCGAGACGGTCAGTGCGGCGCCACCAAGCAGGTAGGCACCGAAGACGGCGGCTCCGATGACCAGCGTGGTGTAGACCGCCGACTCGAACCCGACCGACAGACCGGAGAGGATCACCGTGGCGGCACCGGTCAGCGAGGTACGACCGACACCCTTGACCGGCTCGTACTCCGTGCCGGTGTAGTAGCCGGTGAGGGCCAGGATGCCGGCCGACATCACGATGCCGATCACCACTGCGGTCGCGGCGATGAAGCGTGGGTCGCCGTCGAAGGCAGCGAACTCGGGTCCGAAGTCGGCGAAGCTGCCCGGCAGGTAGACGTAGGAGAGCACGATGCTGGCGATCGCGGCGATGCCCGAGGACAGGTAGAACGACTTGTTGATGGTCGTCAGTCCGGCCTCGCCGACCTTGGGACGCGTCAGGTAGACGCCGGCGACCGCGGTGAGCGCACCGATGGCGGGCACGAGGAGCGGGAAGACCAGGCCCTTGTCGCCGAAGACCTGGGAGCCGAGGATCAGCGCGGCGACCAGAGTGACGGCGTAGGACTCGAAGAGGTCGGCTGCCATGCCGGCGCAGTCGCCCACGTTGTCGCCGACGTTGTCGGCGATCGTGGCAGCGTTGCGCGGGTCGTCCTCGGGGATGTTCTGCTCGACCTTGCCCACCAGGTCGGCGCCGACGTCGGCTGCCTTGGTGAAGATGCCGCCGCCGACTCGCATGAACATGGCAAGCAGGGCGGCGCCGAAGCCGAAGCCCTCCAGCACGTCGGGCGCGGAGTCCTGGAAGAACAGCACCACGAGGCTGGCGCCCAACAGTCCGAGGCCGACGGTGAGCATGCCGACCATCGCGCCGGTACGCAGCCCGATCGTCATCGCCACCTCCCGCCCGGTCGTCTCGGCGGCAGCCGCGACGCGCAGGTTGGCGCGCACGGCGAGGTTCATCCCCAGAAAGCCCACGGCCGCAGAGAAGCCGGCCCCCACGATGAAGAACACCGAGCGGAAGATCCGCACGGTGGTGTCGTCGGCCGGCAGCACCAGCAGCGCGAAGAACGCGATGGCGGCGAAGATCGCCAGCGTCCGGAACTGCCTGGTCAGGTAGGCGTTGGCGCC
>JBAVCA010000113.1:0-2802 GCA_049586475.1 Nocardioides sp. | reverse complement strand
CGACGTGTTCCCGGTCGAGCCCAAGGCGCAGGGAGACGAGTTCGAGTCGGTGCTGCGCGGCCTCGACAACGTCATCCTCACCCCGCACGTCGGCGGCTCCACCCAGGAGGCGCAGGAGGAGATCGGGTGGTTCGTGGCCGGCAAGCTCGCCGGCTTCGCGCTCCAGGGTCGCACCGAGCTGTCGGTCAACGTCCCCGCCGTCCTGGCACCCCAGCTCACCACCGGCTCCCGGGTCGGCTTCCTGCACATCAACGTCCCCGGCGTCCTGGCCGAGCTCAACCAACGCCTCGCCGAGCAGGGAGCGAACGTCTCGGGTCAGTACCTCGCCACCCACGGCGAGCAGGGCTACGTCGTCACCGACGTCTTCGAGCCGCTCAGCGAGACGTCCTTAGCTGTCCTGGCCGACTCCCCGCAGACCATCTGGCTACGCACCTGGCACGCCTGACCCACCTGGGAGGTCGGGTGCGGCGGTGTCCACCCGTTCGGGTCGCGGACGTCGACATAGGCTCGGACGGTGATCACCGCTGCGCGCAACCGGCTCGGAGAGGCCCTCTTCCACCGGGTCGCCGGACCCGAGGGTCCGGCTCACCGCGACCGGATCCACGGCCGCCCGGGGCCGCGCTGGTTCGAACCGGGAAGCCCGGTGGCCGAGGTGCACGGCGATGCCTCGATGTTCGTCGGCGGCATGCGGGCCCTGCTGATGCAGACCCTGCACCCGGCGGCGATGCGCGCGGTCTCCGAGCACTCCGGCTATCGCGGCGACATGTGGGGCCGGCTGCACCGCACCAGCCGCTTCCTGGCCGTGACCACCTTCGGACACGAGGAGGACGCGGAGCAGGCGGTCGACGTGGTGCGCTCGATCCACCGGCGGGTGACCGGCGAGATGCCGGACGGGACGCCGTACGCCGCCTCGGACCCGCACCTGCTGCGCTGGGTGCACGTCGCCGAGGTCGACAGCTTTCTGCGCGCCCACACCGTCTACGGCCGCCACCAGCTCGACCAGGCCGGGCGCGACACCTACCTCGACCAGGCAGCCCGGATCGCCGAGGAGCTCGGCGCGATCGACGTGCCGCACTCCGAGACCGAGCTGCGCGCGTGCCTGGCCGACTACCGTCCCGAGCTCCGTGGCACGCCCGAGGCGCGCGAGGCGGTCAGGCACCTGCTGCTGACTCCCCCGCTGCCACTTGCGGCCCGGGCGCCGTACGGCGTCCTCGCAGCCGCTGCGGTCGGGCTGATGCCGGCCTGGTCCCGGCCGCAGCTGCGGCTGCCGTGGTTCCCGCTCACCGAGCGCACCGTGGTGCGCGCCCTGGGGACGGCGGCGACCTCGACGATTCGCTGGGCGATGACGCCGCCACCGGCGACCGACGGGACCGGACACCGGTCCTGAGAACGACCGTGCCGCCATGTGAAGATGGCGCGATGGCCTCCCCCCTGCTGACCGACCTGCGCGCCACGTGGCCGCTCGAGGCCGGCTCGGAGCTGCGCGACGAGCTCGTGCGCGCCTATGCCGATCCGGCACGCGGCTACCACGACACCACCCACCTCTCCGAGGTGCTGGCGCGCGTCGCGGTGCTGGCCGAGGCGGGCGAGTCCTTCGAACGACTGCCGGTCGTCCTTGCCGCGTGGTTCCACGACAGCGTGTACGACGTGGAGCGCGATGCCGAGGAGCGCTCGGCAAGGTGGGCCGAGGAGGCATTGCCGGAGCTGTGCGACGAGGCGACCGTCTGCGAGGTGGTCCGGCTGGTGCGGCTGACCGAGACGCATCGCCCCGAGGACGACGATGCCGAGGGGTGTGCGCTCTCCGACGCCGATCTCGGCATCCTCGCGGCTCCGCCCGAGCGCTATGCCTCTTACGTGGCTGCGGTGCGCACCGAGTACGCCCACCTGGACGACGCGACCTTCGCCGGCGGCCGGGCGCAGGTGCTGGCCGACCTGCTCGACAAGCCGCGCCTCTTCCACACCGACCATGCGGTGCGGCACTGGGAGGCACCGGCTCGCGCCAATGCCTCGCGCGAGCTCGACGAGCTACGGGCACTCCGGGTCGGCTGACGCGCCCGACGGCACCGAACCGCCAGCGGCACCCCGCCGCCGACGCAGGCCGGCGGCGAGCAGTCGCCGCACGAGCTCGCGCGAGGTCACCGGCGTGGCACCGGCGGCGATCATGAGGTCGTAGAACTCCGAGGGCACGTCGTAGTGGTCCCGGTCGAAGCCCCGCTGCGGGATCTCGAGGTTGCGGGCAAAGGCATGCAGCTCCTCGAAGGAGGAGTCGCTGGCCAGGTGCGACCAGAGCCGGCCGTGCCCTTCGACCGCGGGCGGGTCGATCAAGATCGTCATCGGACCGGCTGCCGGCTAGCTGCCAGTGGCGGTGGGGTGGCGCTCGATCACGTCGGTGAGCAGCAGCCGCCACGAGCGCACGAGCGCTGCGTCGACGTAGGCGCGCTCGCTGCCGCCTGGCCGCACCTGCTCACCCACCTGGAACTGACGGACGCCGGCGCGCGCGAGCCATGGCACGTGTTCGGGAAGCAGCCCCCCGGCGGCCAGGAGCAGCGGCGCGACCGCTGGAGAGGAGGAAAGGAGCTCGAGCGCGTCGTCGAAGCCCTGCTCGAGACCTTGCGGGGAGCCGCCCGACGCAACCGCGGTGAGCCCGGGGAGCCCGACCAGGTGCCGCCAGGCCCGCAGCGGCTCGAGCGTCGCGTCGATCGCTCGGTGGAACGTCCACGGCACGCCCGGCAAGGAGTCAGCCAGGGCCCGCGTCGTCTGGACGTCGATGCCGAGGTCGGCGTCGAGGAAGCCGAAGCTGAG
>JBAVCA010000112.1:0-6575 GCA_049586475.1 Nocardioides sp. | reverse complement strand
CGCGCGTGGTCTTGCGACCCAGGTAACCGGCGGTCACCAGGTGCTCGAGCAGCGGCGCCGGGGCGAAGCCGGGCTCACGGAACTCCTTGTAGAGCTCGCGCTGGATCGCCAGCGACACGTCGTTGCCAACCACGTCGAGGAGCTCGAAGGGCCCCATCGGGAGCGCACAGCCCTGCTTCATCGCCAGATCGATGTCGTCAGCGGTGGCGTAGTGCGCCTCGAGCATCTTGACCGCGTCGTTGAGGTAGGGGAAGAGCAACGCGTTGACGATGAACCCTGCCCGGTCGCCGCAGGACACAGCGACCTTGCCGACCTGGGCGCACAGCGCCCGGGTGGTCTCGGTGACCTCGTCGTCGGTGGAGACCGTCGAGACGACCTCCACCAGCTTCATCACCGTGGCCGGGTTGAAGAAGTGCATGCCGATGACGTCCTGCGGGCGACTGGTCACTTTGGCCATCGAGATGATCGGCAGCGACGACGTGGTGGTCGCCAGGATCGCGCCGGGCTTGCAGATCTCGTCGAGGTTCTCGAACAACGTCGTCTTGATCTGCAGGTCCTCCGCGATCGCCTCGACGACGATGTCGACGTCCTTGAGATCGTCGAGCGAGGTGGATCCGCTCATCCGAGCGAGCACCTCGACCTTGGTCTCCTCGGTAGCACGGCCGCGCTGGATCTGCTTGTCGAAGTTCTTGGTCACCGTGGCCACGACGCCGTCGACCTTCTCCTGCGAGCGACCGACGTAGAGCACCTCGAACCCGCTCTTGGCGAAGACCTCGGCGATCCCGGCAGCCATCGTCCCGGTGCCCACGACGCCTACCTGCTTGATGTCGTGCTTGAGCTGCGGGGCCTCGTCGGCCGAGGGAGTCTTGTCGTCGGCGACGATCGCTGAGCTGTCCGGTCCCTCGTAGGTGTAGAAACCCCGACCCGTCTTGCGTCCCAGCAAGCCGGCGGTGACCATCTGCTTGAGGATCGGCGTCGGCGCGTGGAGACGGTCGCGCCCTTGGAGATACATCGTCTCCAGGATCTCGTAGGCGGTGTCCAGGCCGATCAGGTCGAGCAGCGCCAGCGGGCCCATCGGGTAGCCGCAGCCGAAGCGCATAGCGGCGTCGATGTCCTCGCGCGAGGCGTACCGACCCTCGAACATCGAGGCGGCGTGGTTGAGGTAGCCGAAGAGCAGCGTGTTGGCGATGAAGCCGGCTTTGTCGCCACAGACGACCGGGCTCTTGCCGAGCGTGCCCAGCAAGGCTTGCACCTCGGTGAGGACGCTGGGCTCGGTGACCACGGTCCGCACCACCTCGACCAGGTCCTGCACCGGAGCGGGGTTGAAGAAGTGCACACCGACGACGCGGCCCGGAGCCGAGGTGGCCGTGGAAAGCTCGGTGACCGAGAGCGAGGAGGTGTTCGTGGCCAGGACGGCATCTGGTCCGACGATCTTGTCGAGCTGGCGGAAGATCGCCTTCTTGGTCTCCATCGACTCCACCACGGCCTCGATGACGAAGTCGGCGTCGGCCAGGTCCTCCAACCGCATGCTGAACGCGACCTTGTCCAGCAGCTCGGCCTGCTCGGTCTCGCTCATCTTTTCCCGCTTGACCGCTCGGTCGGTGGAGTGCGTGAGGTGCTGACGTCCGCGCTCGACGCCGTCCTCGTTCTGCTCGACCCCGATCACGCGATAGCCGTTGCGGGCGAAGACTTCCGCGATCCCGGCACCCATGGTGCCGAGGCCGACCACGCCGATGGTGGTGAAGCTGCGGGTCTGGTCGTCGACTGTCTCAGGGGTCTCAGCGCTCATGGCGCGCATCATTCCACGCGCGAGCGGCGTCCTAGCACGAGGTTCACTCGTCGGTAACTTGACGCCGCCCGAGCGGCGCGGACATCACCATCCGTGGCCCCACCTCATCGAGTCCCAGCGCCGTCTCGACGGTGCGCAGGCGCACCTGGAACCCGGCGAGCACCGCGGTCTCGGTGAAGCCCAGCGAGGCGTAGAAGGGAGCATTGAAGGGCACCTCAGCGAAGGTGCACAGCGAGATCTCGTCGTGCCCGGCCCAGCGTGCCTCCTCCATCACCGCGAGCACCAGTGCTCTCCCGATCCCCTGCCGACCGTGCGCCGGCAGCACCGAGAGCTGCTCCAGGTGCGCGTGCCCGTCGGGCGTCGTGAGGTGGGCGAACCCGACCAGCTCCGGTCCGGCCTGAGCCACCAGCAGCGTTCCGGTCAGGTCGCGTTGACCACCGCTGGGGGTGGGGAACGGCGGTGAGCTTCCCGCCGCGGACCCGACGTACGCCTCGAGCAGGCCGTCGGCGGCGTCCTCGATCGCCGCCAGGTGCCGCAGGTCGGAGGGCCGTGCGAGCCGGATCGTCAGGGTCACAGCAACGACTGTAGATTCGTCTGCTGTGAGAATCGTCGTCGCGCGTTGCCAGATCGACTACGCCGGACGGCTGACGGCGCACCTGCCGCTGGCCACCCGGGTGTTGATGATCAAGTCGGACGGCTCCGTACTCGTCCACTCCGACGGGGGCTCCTACAAGCCGTTGAACTGGATGTCGCCGCCGTGCACCCTGCGCGAGGGCGTGACCGAGGACGGACAGGTCGAGTGGGTCGTCACCTCGGCGAAGACCGACGACACCTTGCGCATCCTGCTGGCAGACATCCTCACCGACTCAAGCTTCGACCTCGGGCTCGATCCCGGCCTGCAGAAGGACGGCGTCGAGAAGCATCTTCAAGCCCTCCTGGCCGAACATCCGGCCAGCCTCGCCGAGGGGTTGACGCTCGTGCGGCGCGAGTTTCCCACTGCGATCGGTCCGGTCGACCTGATGTGCCGCGACGCTGCTGGCGCGAGCGTGGCTGTCGAGATCAAGAGGCGGGGCGACATCGACGGCGTCGAGCAGCTCACGCGCTACCTCGAGCTGCTCAACCGTGACCCGCTGCTGACCACCCACGGGTCCGTGCGCGGCATCTTCGCCGCTCAGGAGATCAGGCCCCAGGCGCGGGTGCTGGCGATCGACCGGGGCATCGCCTGCGCGGTGGTGGACTACGACGCCCTACGCGGGTTGGACGACCCGAGCCATCGGCTGTTCTAGGCTGCCTGATGCGCATCTTCCACATCGCCACGGCCGGCGACTGGCAGGCAGCACAGGCGACCGGGGAGTATGCCGTCTCGACCCTGGGCCGCACCCTCGCCGAAGAGGGTTTCATCCACGCCAGCCGCGGCGACCAGTGGCAGGGCGTGCGCGAGCGCTTCTACTCCGGGGTCTCCGGACCGCTGGTGCTGTTGTCGATCGACACCGAGCTGCTGCAGTCCCCCGTGGTCGACGAGGCGGTGCCGGGCACCGACGAGACCTTCCCCCACATCTTCGGCCCGATCCAGGTCTCCGCGGTGGTCCACGTCCTCCCCCTCGACCCCCTCGCGCAGCCCGAGCCAGCCTCAGCCGATCCAGTTCCCGCCGAGTCGGAGCGAGTCTCCGATGCGACAGCGTTCAGCCGCCTCTTCCTCGGCGAGGTCTTCAAGCAGCTCATCCTGGCCAGCCTGGTCCTGGCCTGCGTCGTCGCGGCCACCCTGATCGGTCAGGCGACCGGCCTCGCGTGGGGACCGATCGTGGGAGCGGCGGTAGGCCTGGTCCTCGGTGCCCTGGGTGCCCGAGGAGCCGCGCGTCGTCGCGCGGTCTGACGCGCACGGCAGCGGGCGCTAAGTTGTCGCTCATGGTCCTCCACCACGCTCTGCGCGTCCGCACTGCTCAATTGGTCGCCACCCTCGTGGTCGGCGGCACCCTTGTCGCTTGCGGCGGCGAGAGCAGCGGAGACACCACCTGCGGCGAGTTCGCCGCGATGTCTGCCTCGGAGAAGCGCGACCTCATCCGCGAGGGCGTCGCTGAGTCCGACAGTGACGACTCGCAGGCAGCCCTCGACGCCGCCAGCGACGCCGACCTGGATGAGGTGGCGAAGATCGTCGACTCGACCTGCGAGTTCGCCGACGACGACACCAAGCTGGACGACCTCGACGAGTGAGTCAGCCGCCGGCCGCCAGCGCCACGACCTCCTCGGCGCAGCCCCAGGAGAGCGTCACTCCGGCACCCCCGTGCCCGTAGCAGTGAACGACCCGCCCCTCGCGCTCGAGGCGGACCGAAGGACGCACCGGGCGCAGTCCGACCTTGTGTCGCAAGACCTTGGCGGTCTCCAGCTCGGGCACCAGCCGTGCTGCTCGGCGCAGGATCGCCGCCGCCGTCGTCGGTGACGGCGTCCGGCTCCACTCCCCCTCCTGTGCTGTCCCGCCGACGACGATGTCGCGAGAGCGCGGCACGACGTACGTCGGCCCGGCACCGTCCAACCACCACTGCTCCAGGCCCACTTGCTCCACCAGCACGACCTGTCCGGCGACCGGGGTGATCGACGTGTCGTGCGCCAGGAACCGCGCGCCCAGCCCGCCGGCGTTGACCACGAGATCAGCTCCCTCCGGGAGACCGGTGAGGTTGAGCCGGGTCAGCGTGCCGCCCAGCGCCTCGACGCGCCCGGCCAGCCAGCGCAGGTAGATCGGCATCTCGATGACGGGCGTGGCGAACGACCACGCATCGGCGTACCCCGCGGGCGCGGGGGTCCTGGTGAGGTCTGGCACCGCTGCCGCCCACCAGGGGTCTGGCGACGCCCCTGCGAGCACTTCCGTGCCCCGCACCATCCGCACTCCACAGGGTGGAGCCGGCTCCGCCGCCGGGGAGTCCGCGACCGCCATCGAGCTGAAGACCTCGAACGTGCGCGCCGACCAACCCAGCACCCGATCGACCGGCCAAGCCCGGTAGGGGTACCACAGCGCCGCCGCCGCGGCCGACGTCGTCTCCATCGGCAGGTCGCGCGCGACCACGTCGACGCGGTGACCAGCTTCGAGCAGGCGCACAGCGCAGCTCAGCCCGACGACCCCAGCGCCCGCGACAATGACTCGACTCACGCCGTCGAGCCTGCCGCACCGGAAGGTCGCACGCCAGGGCGCTCTCTGGTCGGCTGGTGGGGCAGCTCCGGGAGCTGGCCCTGGAGCGAGAGATCAGGCCAGGCCGTTGGCGTGCCGGATGACCCCGACGATGCCGCTCATGATCTCGGTGAGCCCGAAGTCCTTCGGCGTGTAGACCGCCGCAACCCCCAGCTCGATCAAGCGCTTGCCATCGGACTCCGGGATGATCCCGCCCACGATCACCGGCACGTCGTCCAGCCCGGCGGCCCGCAGACCGTCGAGCACGTCCGGCACGAGCTCCATGTGGGAGCCCGACAGGATCGAGAGCCCGACACAGTGCACGTCCTCGGCCACGGCGGCCGACACGATCTGCTCGGGGGTCAGTCGGATGCCCTGGTCGACGACCTCGAAGCCGGCGTCGCGGGCTCGTACGGCGACCTGCTCGGCGCCGTTGGAGTGTCCGTCGAGGCCGGGCTTGCCGACCAGCAGTCGCAAGCGGCCGCCCAGCTCCTCACCGGTCGCCTTGACCCTCGCGCGTACGTCGGACAGCTCGGCGCCCGCCTCGGCAGCTCCTACGGCGCCGCTGACACCGGTCGGTGCACGGAACTCACCGAACACCTCACGCAGCACCCCGGCCCACTCCCCCGTGGTGGCCCCGGCACGGGCAGCCTCGAGCGTTGCGGCCATCAGGTTGGTCTCGGTCTTGGCCTCGTCAGCGAGACGCTTGAGCGCAGCCTCGACCCGTGCGTCGTCGCGCTCGGCCTTCCACCGATTCACCGAGTCGAGCGCCGACTGCTCGGCCAGCGGGTCGGCGGCCATGATCGCGCCGTCGAGGTCGGCGGTCAGCGGGGACGGCTCGGTCGTCTCGTAGCGGTTGACCCCGACGATGATCTCCTCGCCGTTCTCGATCCGACCGCGGCGGGCGGCGTGTGCCGAGACCAGCGCGGACTTCATGTAGCCGGACTCGACGGCGGCGATGGCGCCCCCGAGCGCCTGGACGCGGTCGATCTCGGCAGTCGCGCTGGCGATGAGGTCAGCAACCTTGGCCTCGACCACGTGCGAGCCGGTGAAGATGTCGTCGTACTCCAGCAGGTCGGACTCGAAGGCCAGCACCTGCTGCAGCCGCAGCGACCACTGCTGGTCCCAAGGCCGCGGTAGGCCGAGGGCCTCGTTCCACGCGGGTAGCTGGACGGCGCGGGCGCGGGCGTCCTTGGACAACGTCACCCCGAGCATCTCCAGCACGATGCGCTGGACGTTGTTCTCGGGCTGAGCCTCGGTGAGACCCAGGGAGTTGACCTGCACGCCGTAGCGGAAGCGACGCATCTTGGGGTCCTGCACGCCGTAGCGCTCACGGGTGATCTGGTCCCAGAGCTCGACGAAGGCGCGCATCTTGCACATCTCCTCGACGAACCGAACGCCAGCGTTGACGAAGAAGGAGATCCGGCCTACCACCTTCTCGAAGTCGTCCTCCGAGACCTGACCGGAGGCCTTGACCTGGTCGAGAACGGCGATCGCGGTGCAGAGCGCGTAGGCGAGCTCCTGGGTGGGGGTGGCACCCGCCTCCTGCAGGTGGTAGCTGCAGATGTTGATCGGGTTCCACTTGGGGATCTCGTGGACGGTGTAGGCGATCATGTCGCTGATCAG
>JBAVCA010000111.1:0-9164 GCA_049586475.1 Nocardioides sp. | reverse complement strand
GTGCGGCGCCGCCGGACCAACCGCTCGCCACGCAGCTTGTCCTCGCCGGCCGGGGTGGCCGGCGCATGGATATGATCGTGCAGCTCCACGAGCCGCGTGACGACGTCCTGGTCCCTCATCGCTCTTCTCCTTGCAGGGAGGGGGTGCCGAAATCGGACTGCAGTGCGCGTCGCAGCGTGGCCAGTGCGTCGCGGGTCTGCGTCTTGACCGTCCCCGTGCTGATACCGAGATCGGCCGCGGTCTCCTCGACCGAGAGGTCCCAGATGTGGCGCAGCACGATGACCTTGCGCTGACCGGGCGGCAGGGCTCGGATGGCTGTCCAGATCACGTCGGCGTCCTCGGGTGCCAGGCCGGGGTCAAGCGGTGGCAGGTCAACGGAGATCGTGGCGTACTCCCGACGCCACGGCCGCCGGCGATCGCTGTAGTGGCTGTTGACCAGGATCCGGCGGACGTACCCCTCGACGTTGTCCGCGCGGGTCACCCGAGACCAGTTGCGATAGAGCCTGGCGAGCGCATCCTGGACGACGTCCTCGGCGCGATGCGGGTCGCCGCACAACAAGCACGCGGTCCGGTACAACTGCGCACGTCGGGCGGACACATAGTCGCTGAAGGCTGGTTCGAGGTCCATGGGATCCCCTTTCGCCTCCCTGACGCAGGCACCGGCCCGCCAGGTTGGGTCCACGCCAAAGTTGGGTTCGATCTCGTACGCAGTGTGGCACCGCCCAAACGGGCGGAAGCTTGACTCCGCACGATCTCATCAGCGCGCTTGTGCCGCTGTCAGTACGGCATAGCGTGACCGCTCATGCCGCACAACGTGCGCTCGACGCTACGTCCCTGAGAACAGGTAGGCGGCCAGGATGTAGTTGGGGTGCCTGTCTAGGTTCCTGCGAGATCGGTCGTAGCCCATGGTGGTCCTCGGGTCAGCGTGGCTGGCGGCGATTTGGACGTCTCGGAGGTCCACGCCGGCCTCGAGCATCGTGGTGACGAAGGTGTGGCGGAGCATGGGCGGGTGCATCCGGGCGGTTGAGACGCCAGCGGTCGAGGCACGTCGCGCATGACGCCTGTTGCGGTGCACGGCCATCGGGGTGTGGCGGAGCGTGGCCGGTCTCCGCATGATTGTCATGTGAGCCCGGCACCCGACACCGTCCTTCTCGACATTGACGGCACGCTGATCGATTCGACCTATCTCCACGCCCTGGCCTGGACTCGTGCCTTCCACACCGCGGGAGAGAGGGCCCCCTGGGTCCGGGTGCACCGTGCGATCGGTCTGGGTGGCGACAAGCTCGTGGAGCACGTCATCGGGCAGGACGCCGAGGACCGACACGGCGACGAGCTCAGGTCGCGCTGGGAGGAGGAGTACGCCGCGCTGGTGCCAGAAGTCGCTGCTCTTCCGGGCGCTTCGGAACTTGTCCACGAGCTCCGGCGCCGTGGACTGCGGATCGCGCTGGCTTCCTCTGGCGCCCGACGCTTCACCGACGATGCGCTCAGCCTTCTCGGGATCACGGCGGACGACGTTGACGCGGTGACGTCGGCGGACGACGTGGACGAGTCCAAACCGGACCCGGACCTCCTGCAGGTCGCGATGAACCGTGCCGGCGGCACGCACGGCGTGCTGGTGGGGGACACGACCTGGGACGTCAGAGCGGCCGGCCGCTCCGGGATGCCCTGCGTCGCAGTCCTCACGGGTGGGTTCTCAGCCCAGGAGCTCCGCGATGAGGGCGCTATCGCCGTGGTCCCCTCCGTCGCCGATCTCGTGGACCAGGACTGGGCTTCTCTGGCGGGGCAAACCGCGTGATCGCTTGCGTACGCCGGGGATGAGGCAGGAGGCAGCCAACCCCGACGAGCAGGCAACGTAGAGAGCAGTACGAGCACTCAAGGGACAAGGGGATGTCCAAGGACGCGCCCTCCACATCGCCAACGACCCGGAGTCGTCCAGCACGGGCGGCAGATCAGCGGCACCGGCAAGGGATGGCGCCCATCCAGAGTTGCCCCCCGAACGCCACGCGAGCAGCCACCGCGTGGTCGATAGCGGCTCGGGTGCTGTCCCAGTCCGGCCAGAGGTACCCGGGCGCCGGTCGCGATGCCCGATCTGGCCTGCTGAGATCGGTGATCCCAGAGCCCCACAACCCGGCCTAGACCAGACATTGTCAGGTCGATTTCTGAGGCGGAAACTCGTCGGGAGGAAAGGAGACAGGCCATGCCAGAGTTCATGGACGTACACACCACGATGCAGGGCGTCACGCCGGAAGCGCTTGCGGAGGCACACAATGCTGACCTCGCCATTCAGGACGAAGAAGGCGTGAACTTCAAGCACGCGTGGGCCGACCCCGAGACCGGAATGGTCTTCTGCTTGTCCGAGGGGCCCAACGCCGAGGCCGTCCAGAGGATCCACGAGCGGGCCGGACACCCCGCAGACAACATCTACGAGGTCTCGGTCACCGCGTAGCTTCTGGGGAGACGAAGGATCGCGGCTCAGTCCGCAGTCTTTGCTGGGTTGAGGAAACCTCCACGAACCCCGCCGCCCTGCAGGTCGGGGTCAACGCGGCGCTGGGCTGCGCAAGCGGTGACTCCACCATGGTTGGACAGGACACGAGCATACGACGGTCGTATCGCTCGCAGGCGCTCGCGCGCATGCGGACAGGTGCCTCTCGGTTCCGTGACTCCGCCTTGCGGGTGAGGCATCACCGCCGATGTGGGGATACACAGAAGGACGACGCCGACCGGCGCCGACCCACCGGGCCGAGGGCCCCGATGCACAAGGGAGACACCATGAGCCAGTCCGAGACCGAAGGCCCCGCCGACGGCGGCGCTGAGGGCATCCCCGGCGTCCAGGACGGCGGAGCCGACGGCGGCGCCGAGGGCCCCGCCGACGGCGGCGCTGAGGGCACCCCCGGCGTCCAGGACGGCGGAGCCGACGGCGGGGCCGACAGCTCTGCCGAATGACGCAGCCCTACGAGGACGGCAGGTCTGGGGAGCCCGGGCCTGCCGTCCCTGACGGGTCCGGTGGCCGCGAGCGTCCGGCCTTGGGCCGCCTGGTCGGGGACGTGTCCGACTTCGCCTCGCACACCTGGGGTCTTAGGCCGCTGTTGCTGCCGTCGGGCGACCCGGTTGCCTTCCACGATCTGCTCTCCGTCGGCGCGGTCGACGAGCTGGTGGCCGAGCGCGGCCTGCGGACCCCGTTCGTGCGCGTCGCCAAGGCAGGTTCGACGCTCCCCGACCGCGCTTTCACCGCGCCAGGTGGGTCGGGCGCCGGAATCAGTGACCAGGTCAGCGACGACAAGCTGAGTGGGCTCTTCGCCTCCGGGTCCACCATCGTGCTGCAGGGGCTGCACCGGGTGTGGCCGCCCCTGATCAGCTTCTGCCAGCAGCTGGCCGCCGACCTCGGTCACCCGGTGCAGGCCAACGCCTACGTCACGCCACCGCAGAACCAGGGTTTCGATGATCACTACGACGTGCACGACGTCTTCGTGCTGCAGGTAGCTGGCCGCAAGAGGTGGTCGATCCACGCACCCGTGCTCGAGGCGCCGCTGCGCGACCAACCATGGACCGACCTCCGTGAAGAAGTCCAACGAGCCGCGCAGCACGAGCCCGTGCTCGACACCGTGCTCGAGCCCGGCGACATGCTCTACCTCCCGCGCGGCTACCTGCACTCGGCCACCGCGCTCGGCGGGCTCTCCCTGCACCTGACGCTCGGTGTGCACAGCTGGACCCGGTACGCCGTGGCGGAGGAGCTCGTGGCACTGGCACTCGAGCGGCTGACCGACGACGAGGACGTGCGGGGGTCGCTGCCGCTGGGCACCACGCTGGCGCCCGACGACATCGACGCCGACCTGGTTGCCAAACGGTTGCAGGAGGTCCTCGGCTCCGTGGACTCCGCCGCCCTGGCGGAGCGCCTGCGGGCGCGCCGGCGAAGCACGCAGCGCGCCGCTCCGCTCGGACCTCTCTCCCAGCACGCGCTCGCTTCATCGCTGACCGATAGCACCGTCCTCCGACTGCGTGCTCACCTCGATGCCACTCTCGCCAAGTCGAACCTCGTCTCCCGCGCCGGCACCGTCAGCGTGGCCGGCGTAGCCGAGCAGGTCCTCCGGCGCCTGCTCAGCGGGAAGGGTGTCACCGCTGCCGACCTCGGACACGAGACGGCACGGAGGCTGGTCGAGACGGGGCTGGTCGTCGCCGGATGACGCTCCGCTGCTCCGACGCGGCCGCCGCCCGCGGTGACTCGATGCTCGGCACTGCGCCCCCGCAACGCGACTGGCTGCTGGTCGAGCACCCGGGACCATGGCCGGTCAGCGCCCCCTTCGGTGCCGACCTGTCCGATGCGCTGCTGCGCGAGCTGGGACACCCAGCACTGCGCACCCTCTTCATCCGTCGGCACGGTCGCGACGGAGCGGCGGACCGCCTCACCGGGCAGCGGCGTTGGTTCCGCTGCCACGCCGGCGGCCTGCGCTCCGGTCTGTGGGAGCAGCCGGAGGAGCTGCTCGCCAGCCTCGACCCGGACGCGGGACAACTGCTGTCCGGGCCACTGCTCCTGGTCTGTGCGCACGGCGTCCACGACCTGTGCTGCGCGGTCAAGGGACGGCCGGTAGCGCGAGCCCTCGCCGAGCGGTGGCCCGAGGCGACGTACGAGTGCAGCCATGTGGGCGGCGACCGGTTCGCGCCCAACCTCCTGCTCTTCCCCGATCTCACCTGTTATGCAGGGATGTCAGCCGCAGAGGCGACCATGACCGTCGAGTCGCACCTGGCCGGCCGCATGGACGCCACCAGGCTGCGCGGCGTCGCGGGTCTGCACCCTGCGGAGCAGGTCGCGCTCGGCACCGTGCTCTCACGATTCGGCCCCGCACCTGCCGGTGCCGCGGCCCCTCGTCTGGTCGACCAGACCGGGAGCTTCGACAACGGCCGGTGGACCGTCGACGTCGAGGGCGCCGGAGAGCTCCCCGAACGCGTGCGAGTGGTGCTGGAGAGCAGCCGTCGCGCCGAGGCGACCCTCACGTGCCGCGCCATCCGGCCCACCCGCGCCCTGGAGTGGAGCGTGGTCTCCGTCCATCTGCACCAACTCTGAGGGGGCACGCCCGAGGCGCCACTGGGCTCGTGACCGCACCCGGGCGGCGGAGTCGGTCGACGTCGAGTGACGCTCGCGACCGCTCCGCCGCACTGCAAGCTGCTTCTAGTCCTTCGTGCCGTTCCCCTTCTTGGTCGGGTACGACGCTGCGTCATCGGGGTCGCTCCCGTGCGCACGCTCCTTGGAGTTGCTGTGGCCGTCGCCGTCGATGTCCTTGTCACAGGCGTCGCCGTCACCGTCACCGTCCAGGTCGGCCTGGTCAGGGTTCGGTTGCTTGTGGCAGTTGTCCGAGCTGTCCGGAACCCCATCGGAGTCACGGTCGACCCCTGGTGCGGGTTGGACGACTGTGCGGACATCGCTGGCCAGGACCCGGTCGCCCTGACTCCACACTGTCCGCAGCTCATGGCTGCCGGCTGGCACGGTCACGTCGATCGCGAAGCTGTCAGCGCGGTGGCTGGCCTCTACGTCGTCGGTGCCCACCGCCGCACCGTCGACGTACACGGTGACCGTCTCATTGCTGGGCACCGGGCAGCCGTTGCCGGAGGGACCCGCAACGGTCGGGCAGGCATCGGCGTGGTCGTCCACGCCGTCACCGTCGGTGTCGACGGGGTCTCCCCCGCCACCGTTCCCACTCGGCACGATCGTCGCCTCGAGGGTGTACTCGGTCGACGGCACCCCGGCGATGAGGTACGGATCCACCTCGATGTCCAGGGTTCCCTGGACGTCCTTGAGGACGAGGTGCTCCGGCTGGCCGGCCGACGCCCCCTGGCCCAGAGCCGCGCCGGTGACGTACATGTCGAGGTCACTCGCGTCCGGCCAGGAGAGCAGCAGCTCGACGGTGCTGGTCTCCGGCACCGAGAGCTCGAACGTGTGCTCAGTACCCTCGACCTCACCCAGCGAGCTGTCGGTGACGGTGAACGAGTTGCCCTCCGGCTGCTCGAGCGGGCTCGAGACGACACTGCCGAGAACCCCGGCCGGCGTCGACTCGTTGCTGGGCGACGCCTGAGTGCGGGTCGGTGTCGCCGAGGCGGCCTGGCTGTCCGCTGGTGCAGCCACGTCGACCGCGCCCGCGTCGGGTGCCCGGTCGTCTGCAGCCACGGTCCACATGTTGATCGGCGCCCGGTAGCTGGTGAGCGCGAAGACGTCGTACGGCGCCGTCACCTTGGCCGCGGCCAGATAGCTGCGCGGGATGCGGAAAGTCACGGTGTTGGCCACCGCGTCCCACTCCGACCACTCAGCCGGCAAGGTGGTCTCCATCGAACGGTCGTAGGTGACGACCTCTGCTGAATTCCTCGGGTCGGGGACGGTGGACTCGATCTCGCGGCCACCGATGCTGACGCCGTACTTCGGAAGGCTGGCGACACTCTCGGGCCACAACTGCTTCACCTTCACGGTGGCGACGACCTCGAGGTCTGTCGCCTCCACCTGGAGGTTCTGCAGATCGGTGAAGTCGCTGAACGCGTCACCCTCCGGGTCGTCCTGCGAAGCCGTCGTCGCGGTCGGCGCATCCTTGAGCGGGATGCGCTCCACGGTGCCCTCGACGCGCACGTGACCGTCGGGGGTCTCACCTCCGTGGGAGGGCGAGGTGACCGTCAGCGTCGGCGTGCTGGTCGCGACCGGCTCGGGGGTCCAGTCGGTCGGCGCGCCGGGCACGAGACCGAGATCAGGCTGAGGGCAGTCCCACACCGAACCGGTGGAAGAGGCGTATCGGTGGTCATCGGGGTGCTGCACCTGGAAGGAGCTGGAGCCGTCGCCGGCCACATCGTTGGGGTGCTGGTGGTCGGCCTCGGTCACCGCGCCGTCACCGTTGACGTCGAGGTACTGGCTCATGCGGGTGGCGAAGCCCTCGACGTTGAGCGTGGAGACGCACTTGTTCTGGCCGGGCGCGTCAACGCTGTAGGCCATGATGTCGCTGGTCGGCACCGGACCCCAGTCGCCCTCGAGTCCGTCGCCCACGTGACCCAGGGTCAGGCAGTGACCGGTCTCGTGCAGCACGAGATCGAAGAGGCCGAACGTGTCGGTCGTGCCGGGGACCGGGTCGATCGCACCGTTGACCGAGAAGCAGACGTTGCCTCCCGCGCCGCCGCAGTCCTCGACGTAGTAGCCGCCGCCATCACCGTGGTGATCGTCGTAGCCGGGCATCCCCTCCCAGGTGTCGAGGGAGAAGGGGTTCGCGATGTTGTGGCAGGGCACGCCGTCCTCATCGAAGAGACCGAGATCGTCGGTGAGGTTGACCGGGTCGACGCCGATGCCGATGCCGCCGGTCGGGTTGGTGGCGATGACGACGATCTCGGGGTCGTAGAGCGGGTAGGTGCTGACCGCCTCGCCTTCGGTGAGGCTCACGACGTCGGGTGTGATGTGGAACTCCACCCCGTCGCGGAGCCAGTCGAGGCCCATCTCGTCGGCGAGGTAACCGATGCCACCCTCCCAGGCCTTCACGGCCTGACGCAGGATGCGCAGGTCGCGCTCTGCGGTCGGCGAGGCCGGCACCAGCACGGCGACGTCGATCTTGGGCGAATCCAGGGCGTTCAGCCCCACCTTGCCGTGGTAGCAGATGTTGTCCGGGTTGTCCCGGCTCATGTCCTTGATGCAACCGGGCGGGAGGTTCTTGTCGCCGAAGTAGGGGCCGACGTAATCGTCGGCCGGACTGGCAGAGGTGGGGGCTGGGGCGGCGAGACCTGCGACACTGAGAAGCAGGGCGGCAGCCAAGAGGCCCGGACGGAACTGCATGCGTGATCCTTCGAATGTGTGGTGCGTCGGATCGCGGCGAAAAACACAACATCGCCCCGAGGTGATGCCTACCCAACGGCACCCGATCGCCTTGGTTACGGCGCCGACGTGATTTCCCTCACCGAGTGATCAGACGCGCCGGACAACATCCACGATTTCGGACCAGCGCCCTCTTCGCGGGCCGGTCCGGCTGGTCTCACCCCGCTGTCAGCGCGGAAGGTGAGGCGCTGGGGTCCTCAGGCATCGCCCGCCACGTCGCCCCCGTCGGCGGTGCGAGGGTTGGCGTCGATCCCGGCGACTGCGGGCGAGGGCTCGAGGATGACGCCTTCGCGGCGCCGGTCCAGGTGCACACCGGCGATCATGCACCGCACCGAGCCGCCGGCCAGCTCGATCGTGGGGATCTCGACGTCGACTATTGTGCAAGACGCTTCGATCAGGGCGACCTGCTCGGGGCGCAGGCTGCGCCTGGCTCGCGACGACATCGCCATGATGTAGTTGCGATCGCCCTCCGGCGTCCGGCCGCACAGCTCCACCGCATTGCCGGCGAACTCCCGCACCTGCTCCTCGGTGAGCTCGATCAGCGTCCGTCCGTTGACGGTGAGCCGCTCGCGCACCTCGGCGCGACGAGTCTCATCGGCGATCATGTCGAGGGCGATCAGCGCCACGTCGGTGCCGATGCACGCAATCACATTGGTGTGGTAGACCGGCACCCCCGCTGAGTCGACGGCCTCGAAGGCCATCGGCTCATAGCCGAAGTCGGTGCAGAAGCGCTCGAGCACATGGGTATCGGCACGGTGGCTCACGGCGGTGTAGGCGACCCGCGACAGGTGGTCGAGGACCATCGCTCCGGTGCCCTCCAGGAAGATTCCGTCGGGCTCCAGGCCTGAGTAGTCGACGATCGTCTGCACCCGGTAGGAGGACTTGAGCATCTCCAGCACGTCGGAGCGACGTTCGTGACGTCGGTTGGAGGCATACATCGGGTAGACAGCGACGCTGCCTCCGGCATGGGTGGACAGCCAGTTGTTGGGGAACACGCTGTCCGGCCGAGTGTGGTCGCCGTCGGCGAAGACGTGCACGCGGACACCTGAGGCGCGCAAGGCGTCCGCGACCGCATCCATCTCTGCCAGGGCCTGGGCCGACGTGATGTCGTCGGTCTGCCCCGCAGGCGGCGCAGCCTGGAACGCGTTGTCAGCCGCGGTGGCCTGGTTGGGCACAAATCGCTCGGCGCGGATCAAGATGACTGCGGAAGGGGCCTGTGCGCTCACGGTCGGAATCTAGACGACGGACGCACTCACCGGGTGATCCCACCCTGCTCAATCGCCAAGACGGGACAGCTGGGCCGCCAGGTCGACGCAGGAAGTGGCACGCACGTCGG
>JBAVCA010000110.1:0-2517 GCA_049586475.1 Nocardioides sp. | reverse complement strand
GGTGAAGCAGGAGCCCGGGTTGCAGTCGCTGGCCAGCGCTACGGTGACGCCGGCGTCAAGGAGCCGGCGCGCGTCTGGGTAGGGCTGGCGCGTGGAGAACTCCACGCCAGGCAAGAGCGTGGCCACGGTGCCGGAGTCGGCCAGCGCTGCGACGTCGGTGTCGTCGAGGTAGGTGCAGTGGTCGACCGCGACCAGCCCCAGCTCGGCGGCGAGCCGGACGCCGGGGCCAGGGCCGAGCTGGTTGGCGTGCAGCCGTCCGCGCAGGCCACGCGCGGCACCGGCAGCCAGGATCGTCCGCGCCTGGCTCTCGTCGAAGGCGCCCCGCTCGCAGAACACGTCGATCCAGCGCGCGTGGGGGGCGGCGGCCTCGAGCATCGCGCCGGTGACGAGATCGACGTACGCCGCGGGGTCGCCGGGCTGCCCGTCCGGACCCGCCGGCACGACGTGGGCGCCCAGGAAGGTGGTCTCGTCGGTGAACTGGCGCGCGATCGCCAGGCTGCGAGCCTCGTCGCGCACGGTCAACCCGTAGCCGCTCTTGATCTCGACCGTGGTGGTGCCCTGTCGCTGCATCTCCTGCACGAGCCGGGCGACGTGGGCGGTGAGCTGCTCGTCGGTGGCGGCGCGGGTGGCGGCCACCGTGGTGCGAATCCCCCCGGCGGCGTACGGCGTCCCGCTCATCCGGGCCTCGAAGTCCGCGGCCCGATCACCGGCGAAGACCAGGTGGGAGTGGGAGTCGACGAAGCCGGGGACGACCGCGCGGCCTGCGACGTTGACGACGGCGTCGACGCTGCTGGGGCCCGGTGCGGCGGAGACCGGACCCACCCAAGCGACCTGGCGGCCCTCGACGACGAGGGCTGCGTCGGTGATCGCGCCGATCGGACCGGGGCGCTCAGGATCCATGGTGGCGAGCTCGCCGATATGGGTGAACAGGGTGCTGCTCACGTCTAGCCCCCCAATCGGGCCAGGGTGTCGGCGAGCGCCGAGACCCCGACCAGGCAGTCAGGCATCGCTGCGGTCTCGGCCGGGCTGTGCGAGACGCCGCTCGGGTTGCGCACGAAGAGCATGGCGCTCGGCACGCCGGCCGACGAGAGGATCCCGGCGTCGTGCCCGGCCTGGGTCGCGATGATCGGCCAGTCCCCGCCGCTGTGATCAGCCGCGATCGCCCGAGCCAGGTCGGCGTCGAAGTGCACCGCTCCCGAGACCGACTCGGCGCTCACCTCCACCACGGTCCCGTCGCGGCCAGCACGCTCTCCGGCCTGCCGCTCGATCACGGCCACCAGGTCGGCCAGCTCATCCTCGCGCGCGCAACGGGCGTCGAGCCAGGCCGTCACCCGCGACGGCACGGCGTTGGTGCCGTTGGGCGCGACCTCGACCCGGCCGAAGGTCGCGCGCGGACCTGGCCCACCGGTGCCCCCACCCAGTCGTGCCTGCTTGTTGGCGGCCAGGGCCGTCATCGCATAGGTGAGCATCGGGTCGGCGCGGTCCTCCATCCGCGTGGTCCCGGCGTGGTTGGCCTCGCCCGTGATGTCGAAGCGATAGCGACCGTGCGGCCAGATCTCGCTGGCCACCCCGATCGCGGCGTTGCGATCGACGAGGTCGCGGCCCTGCTCGACGTGCAGCTCGACATAGGTCGCGACGTCGGCGACCCAGCTCGACACGCTCTCATCTCCTGCGGGCTCGGGACCGGCGACCACGTCGCCCAGGCGGACCCCCTCGCGATCAGCGAGCTCGCGTGCCTCTGCCCACGCGATCGCACCGGTCGCCAGGCGCGAGCCCAGGCAGGCGATCGAGAACCGCGAGCCCTCCTCCTCCACGAACACCGACACCCCGATCGGGCGCCTCGGCACCACCCCGCGCTCCCGCATCAGGTCGATCGCAGCGAGCGCCGAGACCACCCCGAGCGGCCCGTCATACGCCCCACCGTCAAGGACAGAATCGAGGTGTGACCCCGTGAGGAGTGCGTTCGGGCGCCTTCGCTGGGATAGTCCCTGACGTTTCGCACGTTCGAACGGCGTGTCGCTGTGCGAAACGTCAGGGACTATCCCGGGCGGGTCCCACCAAGCGACCTGATTGCCGAAGGCGTCGGTCTCCAGCACGAGGCCTCGGGCGGCGGCCTGCTCGGCGAACCAGGTCGAGAGCTCGCGTTCGGCGGTGAGGAAGGGTTGGCGGAAGTAGCCGCCCGAGGCCGCCGAGCGCCCGATCGGCGCCAGGTCGGCCCACATCCGTTCGAAGTCGTCAGCCACGTCCGCCAGCCTGCCACTCTTGCGCGGCCGCCGGGCCAGCGCGGCCGAGAGCGGGTGACGCCATACTCGCGACCATGGATTTCACCGACGTCGTACGTCGCCGCCGCATGGTCCGCAGCTACACCGACGAGCCCGTCGACCCGGCCTTGGTCGACCGGGCGCTCGAGAACGCCACCCACGCGCCGAGCGCCGGGTTCAGCCAGGGCTGGGGATTCCTGGTGCTCGACACCCCGGCCGACGTACGCCGGTTCTGGGCGGCCAGCACCGAGCGTGC
>JBAVCA010000109.1:0-8922 GCA_049586475.1 Nocardioides sp. | reverse complement strand
GAGCCGGCCTCGTCGATGAGGTCGATGGCCTTGTCGGGCAGGAATCGGTCGGAGATGTAGCGGTCGGCCAGGGTGGCGGCGGAGACCAGCGCCTCGTCGGTGATGGTCACCCGGTGGTGCGCCTCATAGCGATCACGCAGCCCCTTGAGCATCTCGATCGTGTGGGCGATCGAGGGCTCCTGGACCTGGATGGGCTGGAAGCGGCGCTCGAGGGCGGCGTCCTTCTCCAGATACTTTCGGTATTCGTCCAACGTGGTCGCACCGATCGTCTGCAGCTCGCCACGAGCCAGCATCGGCTTCAGGATGGAGGCGGCGTCGATCGCCCCCTCGGCCGCACCGGCGCCGACGAGGGTGTGGATCTCATCGATGAACAGCACGATGTCGCCGCGGGTGCGGATCTCCTTGAGCACCTTCTTGAGCCGCTCCTCGAAGTCACCGCGGTAGCGCGAGCCGGCGACGAGCGCCCCGAGGTCGAGGGTGTAGATCTGCTTGTCCTTGAGCGTCTCGGGGACGTTGCCGCGCACGATGTCCTGGGCCAGGCCCTCGACGATCGTCGTCTTGCCGACCCCTGGCTCACCGATCAGCACCGGGTTGTTCTTCGTGCGCCGCGACAAGATCTGCATCACGCGCTCGATCTCCTGCTCGCGCCCGATGACCGGGTCGAGCTTGCCCTCACGCGCAGCCTGGGTCAGGTTGCGGCCGAACTGGTCGAGGACCAGCGAGCTGGACGGCGCCTCGGCACCGGCTCCGGTGGCAGCGGCGCCGGACGCAGCCGACTCCTTGCCCTGGAAGCCGGAGAGGAGCTGGATGACCTGCTGGCGGACGCGGTTGAGGTCGGCGCCGAGCTTCTGCAGCACCTGCGCCGCCACTCCCTCACCCTCGCGGATCAGGCCGAGCAGGATGTGCTCGGTGCCGATGTAGGAGTGGCCGAGCTGCAGCGCCTCGCGCAGGGACAGCTCCAGCACCTTCTTGGCACGCGGCGTGAAGGGGATGTGTCCGGACGGCGCCTGCTGGCCCTGGCCGATGATCTCCTCGACCTGGGCGCGCACTGCTTCCAGGGAGATGTCGAGGCTCTCGAGGGCCTTGGCCGCGACACCCTCGCCCTCGTGGATCAGACCGAGCAGGATGTGCTCGGTGCCGATGTAGTTGTGGGAGAGCATGCGGGCCTCTTCTTGGGCCAGCACGACCACCCGGCGAGCTCGGTCAGTGAACCGCTCGAACATGCGCATCGCTCCTCAAGTACATGGGGTCCCGTCCGCTCCGGGGTGGAGAGAGGGGTACGGGAGTTCCAACCCCGCTCACAGCCTACGCGTTCCCTGAAGGGAGAGAACTTCGTCCGCTATCAGCGAACACGGCCGTACCGCGCTGCTGTCGCCGCCCGACAAGGCTGGGACAGGGCTGAAGCAGGGCTGGGACGATCAGGACAGACCTGCGGCCCCTCGCGAGACTCGCGAGGGGCCGCAGCGGGCAGATCGTCGGTGATCAGTGCGCGGCGTCGTAGGCCTCGCGGAGATCGGCAGGGACGCGACCACGGTCCGGGACGGAGTGTCCGTTCTCGCGGGCCCAGATCCGCACGTCGGCGGCGCTCGCACCGCCGGCGGCGCTCGCACCGCCGGACGACGCGTTCGATGTCGACTTGCGACCCGACGAGCGACGTGCCGAGGACGGCACCTTGCGGGCGTGGCCGAGGTAAGGAGCCAACGCGTCGCGCAGGTCGGCCGCGTGCGTCTGGTTCAGGTCGATCTCGTACGAGGTGCCGTCCAAGCCGAAGGCCACGGTCTCGGTGGCCTCGGTCTCGTCGAGGTCGTCGACCAAGATGATATTTACCTTTTGCGCCATAGGTCGTGCCTCTGCTTTTCATCGATATGGATAGGAGGATGACCTGAACCATATTGCCGTTCGTCCAATGCAGAAGCAAACCGCTACGAGTAAAGATCACCTATTTCGACGAAACACCATCTCAAGACCCCGCAGGGTCAACCATGGCTCGTGATCGGTAAAGCAAGCACATTCAGCGAATACCAACGGCGCCAGATATCCGGTCGCAATGACCGAGACGTCGTCGACCATTACCCCGAGCTCGTCGATGATGCGCGCCACGACGCCCTCGACCTGGGCAGCCATTCCGAAGACCAGCCCCGATTGCAGAGCCTCGACGGTGTTCTTGGCGATGACCGAGCGTGGCCGGATCAGCTCGACCTGCCGCAGCTGCGCCCCCCGGCGCCCCAAGGCGTCCAGCGAGATCTCGATGCCCGGCGCGATCGCGCCACCGACATACTGCCCAGCAGCATTGACGACGTCGAAGGTGGTAGCTGTGCCGCCGAAGTCGACCACGATGGCGGGGCCGCCATAGTCGGTGGCAGCAGCGAGTGAATTGACGATTCGATCGGTGCCCACCTCCCGGGGGTTGTCAGTGAGTACCGGAATTCCGGTGCGCACCCCCGGCTCCACGACGAGATACGCGAGGTCGGCGAAATGCCGAGACAACATCTCCCGGCCGGCCTGGGTCACCCCGGGAACGGTCGAGCAGAGCACGATCCCGTCGACCGCTGCGAAACGACGCCCAACCAGGCCTCTCAGGAGCACCGCCCACTCATCGGCCGTGCGCCGACCATCGGTCGATACTCGCCAGTGGGCCGAGACGTCGCCGTCGGACACGATCCCCAAGACCGTGTGGGAGTTGCCGACGTCGACCGCGAGAAGTGCCACGCTCAGTCCTCGAGGAAGTCGAAGCCGAGGTCGAAGACGGCAACGGAATGGGTGAGCGCCCCGACCGAGATGAAGTCCACCCCGGTGGCAGCCACAGCAGCTGCGCGCTCCAGGGTCAGGCCGCCGGACGCCTCCAGCGTGGCCCGGCCAGCAGTGATCGTCACGGCATCGGCCATCGTCTCATCGCTCATGTTGTCCAGGAGGACCTGGGTGCACCCCACCTCGAGCAGGGCCCGCAGCTGCTCGAGGTCACTCACCTCGACCTCGACAGGCACGTCGGGGTACGCCGCCCGTACCGCCTCGTACGCCGGAACCACCCCGCCGGCAGCCACTACGTGATTGTCCTTGACCATGGCCAGGTCACTGAGGCTGAAACGGTGATTCACCCCGCCGCCACATCGCACGGCGTACTTCTGCAGGGCGCGGAAGCCCGGCAGGGTCTTGCGGGTGTCGAGCACCCGGGCCCGGGTTCCTTCCAGCGCCGCGACCCACTGCGCCGTGGCGGTGGCGACCCCCGAGAGGTGGCTGGCGAAGTTGAGCGCGGTCCGCTCCGCGGTCAGCAGCCCGCGCGTGGGTCCAGCGACCCGCATGACCACGTCGCCCGGCGCGACCCTGGTGCCGTCAGGCACCCGATCGGAGATCTGGACATCGTCGCCCAGCACGAGGTGGAAGACCAGGGCAGCGACCCCGAGGCCTGCCACCACGCCCTCGTCGCGGGCCGCAAAAACTCCTTCGGCACGTGCCGCGGAGTCGATCGTGGCCATCGAGGTGACGTCGAGCGACCCATCGGGCAGGTCCTCCTGCAACGCCCGTAGCACGTGGTCGATCAGCACCTCGTAGCCGAGCTCGGCGCCCGTCAGCTCGTCCCTCAGCCCGCTCGGGATCGCCGAGGCGTCGAAGTCGTTGGCAGCACTCATCGGTTCCCTCCGTCGCTGACTGCGGCCGGGGTGAAGGAGACCTCGGCTACTCCGTCGGTCATCACTGTGTCGAAGTGACCGGCCCAGGTCGCGTCGTCGCGCTCGGGGAAGTCCTCGCGCCAGTGTGAGCCCCGGGTCTCCTCGCGGCCGCGGGCCGCCTCGGTGAGGGTCTCGGCGAGGGTGAGGAGGTTGGTGGTCTCCCAGGCGGCCAGGTCGACGACGTCGGTGCCTCGTCCGGCGATCTTGTCGAGCAGCTGAGCGGCTTCGGCGAGCCCGTCGGCGTGACGGAGCACGCCAACGCGCGAGGTCATCACCTCTTGCAGATCGCGGCGGGCATCGCCCGCCACCAACCCCTCAGTCCGGGTGTCGACCACCGGGTCGGACCAGGGCCGCAGGTCGTCCGGCAGAGCCTGGGCGATCCGACGGGAGAACACCAGTCCCTCGAGGAGGCTGTTGGAGGCGAGCCGGTTGGCACCGTGGACGCCCGAGCAGGCAACCTCACCGGTGGCGTAGAGGCCGGGAACGTCGGTGCGCCCGTACAGATCGGTGCGTACTCCGCCCGACGCGTAGTGGCAGGCCGGGGCAACCGGGATCAGCTGGGTGACGGGATCGATGCCATGACGGCGGCAGACACCGAGGATGGTGGGAAACCTGCGGCCCCAGAAGTCCTCGCCGCTCTCGGCCGATCCCGCTGCGCCGAGGTGCCGCGCGTCGAGCCACATGTGCGGCTGTCCGGTGTCGAGCATTCGCCGCATGATCGCCTTGGCAACGACGTCGCGCGGGGCGAGGTCGGCGAGCTCGTGGATGCCCTGCATGAAGCGGTTCCCCTCGAAGTCGACCAGGAAGGCGCCCTCGCCGCGAACCGCCTCGGAGATCAAGGGTTGCTGACCGAGCGAGTCGGCGCCCAGGTACATCACCGTCGGGTGGAACTGAACGAACTCCAGGTCCCGCAGCGTCGCGCCCGCTCGCAGGGCCAGCGCCATGCCGTCCCCGGTCGAGACCGACGGGTTCGTGGTCTGCGAGAAGACTTGACCCAGACCGCCGCTGGCGAGCACCACGGACCGACACAGCACCGCACCGACACCGTCGCGCTGGCCCTCCCCCATCACGTGCACCGTCACGCCGGCCACGCCGCCGTCCTCGGCCAGCAGCAGGTCGACGGCCAGGGCGCGCTCGATGATCTCGATCTCGGGTGCCGCCGCGACCGCAGCGACCAGGGCCCGCTGGATCTCGGCGCCTGTGGCGTCTCCGCCGGCATGGGCGATCCGGTCCCGGAGGTGACCCCCTTCTCGGGTCAGCGAGATCTGTCCGTCGTCACCGTGGTCGAAGTTGGCGCCGAGCGCGATCAGCTCGCGGACCGCCTCCGGTCCCTCGTCGACGAGCACCCGCACGGCGTCGACGTCGCAGACCCCGGCGCCGGCCACCAGCGTGTCCTGGGCGTGGTCCTCGGGGGAATCACCCGGCCCGAGCGCAGCCGCGATGCCGCCCTGCGCCCACCGGGTCGAGCCCGCGGAAAGCTCGTCCTTGGTGATCAGCAAGACCTTGCCCACCCCGTTGTCCGCGGCAACGAGGCGCAGCGCGGTGGTGAGGCCGGCGATCCCCGAGCCGACGATGACGACATCGGCATGGGTGGTCCAACCGGGGGCGGGCGCGCTCAGGCGTCCGGGGACCCGTCGTACGGAGGTGGGCATCTGTGCAGATTAGTGCGCGGTCGCGTCGCCACGGATGAGGCGGTCGCCCCCGGAGGTCTCGGCGGGGTCGTGGCCGGTGGCGAGGATCTTGTTGTCAGCGTCGACGAAGACCACGTGCGGTTGGTGCTGTCGCGCTTCCGCGGTCTCCATCTGGCCGTAGGCAATCAGGATGACGAGGTCGCCCGGGTGGACCAGGCGCGCAGCCGCACCGTTGATGCCGATCACCCCGCTGCCCCGCTCCCCGGCGATCGTGTAGGTCTCCAGACGCGCGCCGTTGGTGATGTCCACGATGTGCACCAGCTCGCCGGCCAGCAGGTCAGCGGCGTCGAGGAGGTCCTCGTCGACGGTCACCGACCCGACGTAGTGCAGATCGGCCTGGGTCACGGTGGCGCGGTGGATCTTGCTGGTCATCATCGTGCGCAGCATGGGTGGGTCCTTCTCTAGCCGATGGTGAGGGGCAGGTTGTCGATCAGGCGGGTCGTGCCGACGCGGGCAGCGATCAGGATCCGCCCCTCGGTGGGGGTGTGGACGCTCGAGTGGAGGGAGGTCGGGAGGGGGGAGAGATCGGGCGAGGTGATCTCGAGGTAGTCGAGATCCACCCCGAGCGCGTCGCGCAGCTCAGCGCGCGCCGCTTCGAGCGCTGCCGGTACGCCGTACGAGGCGGCGGCCGCGGCAGCCTGAAGAGTCCGGTTGAGCGCTGCGGCCTGGAAGCGCTGCTCCGGGTCGAGGAACCGGTTGCGGCTCGACAGCGCCAGACCGTCGGACTCGCGCAGCGTCGGCGCGCCGACGACCTCGATGCCCTGGCACAGGTCGGCGGTCATCCGCCGGATGAGCACGAGCTGCTGGTAGTCCTTCTGCCCGAAGACCGCCACGTCGGGTCGCACCAGGCCGAAGAGCTTGGCCACGACCGTCAATACCCCCCGGAAGTGCCCGGGTCGGGTCCGGCCCTCCAAGATCTCGGCAAGTGGTCCCGGGTCGATGCTCACCTGCGGCTCGCCACCCGGGTAGACCTCGTCGACGCCGGGGGCGAAGACGACGTCGACGCCTTCACGGGCGCAGATGTCGAGGTCGGCGTCCAAGGTTCGCGGGTAGCGCTCGAGGTCCTCGCCGGCGCCGAACTGCAACGGGTTCACGAACACCGACACGACCAGCGGCCCGTTGCCGATCTCGGCGCGCGCCGCAGCCATCAGGCTGGCGTGTCCCTCGTGGAGGGCACCCATCGTCGGCACGAAGCCGACCCGGTCGCCGGACCTACCGAGCCCGCCAGCAGGTGCGCTGGACTCCGAGTGCGCAGACAGGTGCTCGGCAAGCTCGGTACGGGTGGAGGCCAGGGCCGGCCGTCGACCCATCAGGTGGTCCGCCGGCTGCGGGCGGAGTGCTGGGGAGAAGCGGAATCGAGGACCTCGGCCAACTTCAGCCCTCGCATCGCGGTGAGGCGGCCGTCGGTCACGGCCCGGCTGAGCGTGGCGCGCGCCAGCACCAAGTAGGAGGCCAAGGTCGTCGGGGCCTCGGCGGCGATCCCGTCGAGGTGCGCTTGCACCGTCTTGACGTCGCCCCGCACGATCGGACCCGTCAGCGCCGCGTCACCGTGATCGAGAGCGTTGTCCAGCGCTGCGTTGAGCAGCGGACGCAGGGTCGCGGCCGGGTCTTCCGCGCCGGCGGCCGCGAGAAGCTCCATCGCCTCGGTCACCAGGGTGACCAGGTGGTTGGCGCCATGAGCAAGTCCCGCGTGGTAGAGCGCACGGCGGTTCTCCGGCACCCACATCGCACGGCCACCGAGGTCGTCGACGAGCAGGGCGGCGATCTCTCGCTCGGCGGTCTCGGCAGTCAGGCCGAAGACGCAACCGCCGAGGCGCTCGAGGTCGACGGCGGTTCCGGTGAAGGTCATCGCCGGGTGCAGCGCCACCGCTCGAGCACCGACCGCAATGGCCGGCGCCAGGACCGCCAGTCCATGGAGACCCGAGCTGTGGACGACGTACTGCCCCTGGTGCAGGGAGCCGGAGTGGGCGAGGTCGGAGACCACGTTGCCGAGCATGTCGTCCGGCACCGTCAGGAGCAGCAGCTCACAACCGCGGGCCACCGCGCTGGGCTTGGCAGTGCGGACGTCCGGCAGCAGGTCAGCGATCCGGGCTCGGGAAGCATCCGACTCACCGGCGACGGAGACCACCTCATGGCCGGCGGCGCGAAGCGATGCAGCCAGCACCGCGCCGACCCGACCGGCGCCGACGACTCCGATACGAAAACGTCGACCGGGGTCGCTGGTGGGCAGGGCAGCAGCCAAGGGCTCAGACATGTTGCGAACCTTTCGTTCCAGTCCCGCCGACCACCCTGCAACCCCCGTGCTGCGGGGTGACCGGGCCGGTGTGGGTACCAGACGGTGTGCTCGTACGACTCTGACGATGTGTGCAACAACGAGGTTAACCGCAGTGCTTCCCCTGTGGGAACGGGATGTGACGTGACACAGACCACAGGTGCTGGTCGAGCGGCCCGGCGGGCCCGGCGTTGCGCGCCTGCAAAGGGGGGCTTCGACGCGCTTGCACGGGTTCGTCCCTCACCCGTGTCGCTTGCTCAACCTGCGCCCGCTGCGCCACCCCGCTCGTGCCTCGCGGGCTGGCGGCTGGCTTGGTCGTCCGAGGCCACGACGGTGCCGACCTCGAGCGGTCGGGGGGCCTGCGGGAGCCAGGTGCGGGTCACGTGGTCGACGACGTGCACTCCGGGCGGCGCCTCGATGAGGTGGACCCCGGCGATGGGCGCGTCAGGGTGCTGCCGGAGGGCGGTGAAGACCTCCCACTCGCGACGCTTGCGCTTGTTGCGCCCGCTCGTGGCGAACGACGCAGGGTCGGTCCAGTGCGCGAACTCGTCGCCGTCGAGGAACTTCAGCTCGACGCACAGCCCGAACGGGAGCCCGATCGTGCGCACCGGCTTGGGCGTCGTTCGGACCTCCCACTCGTAGGCCTTGGTGAAGACGAAGTCCGGCCCCATCGGGTAGCCCCACTCCTCCGCGTTGCGCAGCCCGAGGTCGAGCCACCCGCGACCCGGACGGGTGCTGTCGAGGTAGAGCGCGTGCCGCGGCACCCGGATGACCGCCTGCACGTCGCCGATCTGCCAGGCCAGGTCACCCAGCGACGACTCGCCCTCGCTGGTGAGCACCATGTCGCCGTCCCACTTGAACGAGTAGCGGGTGCCGACCTGTGCGAAGCACCAGTTGTAGAAGTAGGCCAGCGAGTGCACCGACAGCTCGTGGACCGCGAGGTGCTCGGCGCCGGCGCGCGCGACGTCGAAGGGGTACGTCGCCTGGCGCAGCCGCGTGGCCGCCTCCCCGCCGAGCTCGTCGGCGACCGCCCTCGCGACGTCGGCAGTGCCGTCGGTCGAGCCGTTGTCGACGACGAGCACCTCGTCCATCGAGCGCAGCAGCGGTGGCAGCACGAAGGGCAGCGACTGTGCCTCGTTCTTGACGCGCAGCACTGCGGTGCTGCCGGGGCGCAGACCACCGGGTCGGGTCCAGGGCCAGACGATGTCGAAGTCGTGGTGACCCTCACGGTTGGCCAGTCCTGCAGCCAGTCCGGCAGCCAGTCCGGCAGCCGGGCCGATCGCCGCCCCGGGGC
>JBAVCA010000108.1:0-4099 GCA_049586475.1 Nocardioides sp. | reverse complement strand
ACTTGTTGGTTGACCATTCATGCGTATCGACATCTGGTCCGACATTGCCTGCCCCTGGTGCTACATCGGGAAGCGCCGGCTCGAGGCGGCCTTGGCCGGCTTCGAGCACCGCGATGAGGTCGAGGTGGTGTGGCGTTCCTTCCAGCTCGACCCTGGCTCCCCAGCGCAGCCCGACGCCTCGGTGTCCATGGCGGAGCATCTTGGCCGTAAGTACGGCGGCGGCCCGGGAGCCGGTCAGCAGATGATCGACCGGATGGAGGCGGTGGCGGCCGAGGAAGGACTGATCTATCGGCTCGGCCGGGCACAGCGGGTCAGCACGCTGGACGCCCATCGGCTCCTGCACGCCGCAGGTGACCGGCAGGACGCCCTCAAGGAGGCGTTGCTCCACTCCTACATGATGGATGGCGACAACATCGCCGACCACGAGACGTTGAGCCGCGTAGCCGTCTCGGTCGGACTCGACGCCCAGGAGGTCGCTCGCGTCCTGAGCTCGGACGAGCACCGGGACGCGGTGTACGCCGACGTCGACCAGGCAGCCGACTACGGCATCAGCGGGGTGCCGTTCTTCGTGCTGGACCAGAAGTTCGCCATCTCCGGAGCCCAGCCCGTGGAGGTGTTCTCCCGGGCTCTGGCCCAGGCCTGGGAGGCCGCTCGCCCGGTGCTCCAGATGGCCGGGCTGAGTGAAGACAGCCAGGGCGAGGTCTGCGGCCCCGAGGGCTGCACTCCGACCTGAGCGTCTCCCGCCCATCGGGCAGGATGATTGCCATGGCCATTCACATCACCGGGCTCGACGATGCCGACCAGCTCCTGAGCGACAACCCGTTTGCGTTGCTGGTGGGGATGATGCTCGATCAGCAGTACCCGATGGAGCATGCCTTCCGCGGGCCCGCCAAGGTCAACGAGCGACTCGGCGGCTTCGACCCGCGGACGATCGCTGAGGCTGAGCCGGAGGAGTTCGCCGCACTGTGCGCCAGGACGCCGGCCATCCACCGCTTCCCAGGCTCGATGGCTGGGCGCCTCCAGGACCTTGCCCGTCTGGTGGTCGAGCAGTACGACGGCCACACCGAGCGCCTGTGGACCGAGGCTGCCGACGGGAAGGACCTGATGAAGCGCGTGCAGGCGCTCCCGGGTTTCGGGGACCAGAAAGCGAAGATCTTCGTGGCGCTGCTGGCCAAGCAGCTCGGCGTGCGCAAAGCCGGTTGGGAGGCGCTCGTGGGGGACTACGCCCTCGAGGGCTATCGGTCCGTGGCCGACGTCATCGACTCGCGAAGCCTGCAGAAGGTGCGCGACTTCAAGAAGGAGAAGAAGGCGGCAGCCAAGGCCCTGGCATCTGACTGACGGCTCGGTTCCCGTGCCGCCCTAGCCGGGGGTCCGACCCGTTTCGCCGCCGTGGCAGAATGACCCCAGCGGCTCTTGACGACAGCGGCCTTTGCCGCGCCCGCAAGTCCGCAGCACCCAGATCAGACCGTCATCCCAGCGCAGCTTCACGAGAGGTGTTCGTGTCCTCGAACGCACGCAAGATCCCCACCGAGGTGCTCGAGCACCCTGCCGTCCTGACGTTGATCGATGAGGCGAGGTCCGCGGGATCATTCACTCCGGACCAGGTCCGACGCGCCAGTGACGACGCCGGCGTCGAGCCTCGCCACTTGAAGTCGCTGCTCGCGCACCTGAGCTCGCTGGGGCTCAGCGTCGCGTTGCCTGTCGAGGCCCGGGTGGCCGCCGCCACCGGCACTCGCAAGACGACCACCGCCACCGCCAAGAAGCCAGCGGCGAAGAAGGTGGCCTCGGCCGCACCCGCTGAAGCGCCGCCGGTGAAGAAGGCCGCCGCCAAGGCGCCGGCGAAGAAGGCTGCTCCGGTCGCCAAGGCTGCCGCTGCGAAGAAGACCACCCCCGCGGCCAAGAAGGCTGCTGCTGGCGTGGCTCTCGTGGGGCCTGACGGCAAGAAGGTCCTGCCAGATCTCCCTGATGAGCAGTTCGAGAAGGACGTCGTGGCAGACCCCACGATCAAGAAGGACGAGGAGGAGGCAACCGCCACGTCCTCGTTCGTGGTCTCCGCCGCCGACGACACCGACGAGCCGGCCCAGCAGGTCATGGTGGCCGGCGCGACCGCAGACCCGGTCAAGGACTACCTCAAGCAGATCGGCAAGGTTCCGCTCCTCAACGCCGAGATGGAGGTCGAGCTCGCCAAGCGCATCGAAGCGGGCCTCTTCTCCGACGAGAAGCTCGCCAAGGGCGGCAAGATCACGCCGAAGGTCCTCGAAGAGCTCCAGTGGATCTCTGAGGATGGCAAGCGAGCCAAGAACCACCTGCTCGAGGCCAACCTCCGCCTTGTCGTGAGCCTGGCCAAGCGCTACACCGGTCGCGGCATGCTGTTTTTGGATCTGATCCAGGAGGGCAACCTCGGACTGATCCGCGCCGTCGAGAAGTTCGACTACACCAAGGGCTACAAGTTCTCGACCTACGCGACATGGTGGATCCGTCAGGCCATCACCCGCGCCATGGCTGACCAGGCGCGCACCATCCGGATCCCGGTGCACATGGTCGAGGTGATCAACAAGCTTGCCCGGGTACAGCGCCAGATGCTGCAGGATCTCGGGCGTGAGCCCACCCCGGAGGAGCTCGCCAAGGAGCTTGACATGACCCCGGAGAAGGTCATCGAGGTCCAGAAGTACGGTCGCGAGCCGATCTCCCTGCACACCCCGCTCGGCGAGGACGGCGACTCGGAGTTCGGGGACCTGATCGAGGACTCCGAGGCCATCGTGCCGGCCGACGCCGTCAGCTTCACGCTTCTCCAGGAGCAGCTGCACGCGGTTCTCGACACCCTCTCCGAGCGCGAAGCCGGGGTGGTGTCGATGCGATTCGGTCTGACCGATGGTCAGCCGAAGACCCTCGACGAGATCGGCAAGGTCTACGGGGTGACTCGCGAGCGGATTCGTCAGATCGAGTCGAAGACGATGTCGAAGCTGCGTCACCCCAGCCGGTCGCAGGTCCTGCGCGACTACCTGGACTGAGCATCATCAAGGCGCGACCCTGCTTTATCCAGGTCAGACCGGTTTTGGCATTCTCAGGGCGGCTCGCTGAACAAGCACAGCGCCTCTAGTCCAGTATCTGACTGGGTCTGGGGCGGGTCGCCGACCTCGACCTCGCTCCAGGCTGAGTAGCTTGCTCTTTCGTGGCGGCTCGCGCACCGTGCTGCGTGCGAGCCTCTGCGTACGCTCGGGACCTACGGTGACGGGGTGGCTCAGTGCCTCGTGTACTGCATCGACGAGCAGGTAGAGCCGACGTCTCAGCCAATCCGAGTCAGTCGTTTCACCCGAGATGCAGCCACGTCATCAGCCTGGCGTACGCCCGCAGACCCTCGAGGCCAGCGAGATCCGCTCTGATCAGACCGACCACTCGAGCGCACGGACTGTCCAGCCCGCAACGATCAAAGCGGATGTTTGCAGGTCAACAGATGTCGAGTCGTCCCGTACTCGGTCGCCGGTTGATCCAACCGCGCTTGACCGGAGCAGAGCCAGTGCGGATTGGAGAGGCTGCATTGCAGTTCTTGACTGCGCGACGGCCGAGATGAAGCCGAACCTCGATGTCCCCACACAGTGATCGATCCGTCGACGCGGTTGCGGCTTTGAAGAGCGGCATTTTACTAGACCGAGGCTCGCTCGATGGTGTTCACTGCCGGTAAGGATGTCACTGAGGCAGAAGTGCGCGTAGGGAAGAATTGGTAGGTGCAGCATGAATCGTCCAGTCCGGGCACGCGGGGCAGTGGCGCCTCCGCCGGTTGCATTGACCCAAGCAGCACTTGCGGTCGTGCTGACCGCCGTCCTGGGTTTCTCCGTGGTCGCGACAATTCCCTCGCCCACCAACGCTGCGCCCACCTCGTGCCCGACTCCCTCCCCGAGCCCGACTCCGACCGCCTCTTCGCCGTCCTTGCCGTCCTTGCCGGGTTTCCCGTCTACGACGCCGAGCCCTGCGCCCTCCCCGAGCCCGACGCCCACCCCGTGCCCGACTCCCTCTCCGAGCCCTGCGCCCACCCCGTGCCCGACTCCTTCCCCGAGCCCGACTCCTTCCCCGAGCCCGACTCCCTCCCCGAGCCCGACTC